>NZ_CAMHZG010000008.1:0-110812 GCF_946190115.1 Streptococcus mitis
GAACTCGCTCAAATTAACGAGAGATTCCCCGGTTTTCATTTCATTAAAAGTAAGAGACCTATTTTTTCAGTGGACTCGGATTACCCTCGGCTGTTTTTTCTTATCTTGATATTCCTATCAAATCCTCAGTTCCTAGCAAGCAAGTCCAGACTGATTAAATAGAGGCTTCCTCCATCTTCTCACGTCCTAGTTCTCGGTAACTACGGTCGCCGACAACTTCTACGCTAAACTGGCCGTCCTCATATTCAAGTATCGTCACGCTACCATTATCTAGACCATGCGGATGCATACCATTAATTAGATAAACAATGGTTCCAATAGTCATTCCGTGGCTGACAACGAGGGCATTGCCCCCACCCTGCTCTTCCATTTCTTTGGCAATCGCTTCAAAACCTTCCTTGATTCGGCCACTGAGTTTTTCCCATCCTTCAGCCCAACCAGCTGTATCGACCTCTACCAACCCCTCAGCCAGTTCAGCATAAGACAATTGGTGAACATGATCCACATTAAAGATACGAGGAATAATGCCCATGAAAAGATCACCATCATAAGCTCCGTCAAAGCTACCAAAACACCATTCTCTGATACGTTTGTCCATGCGATAAGGGATTTTCCCCTGCAAACCAAGTTCTTCAAGAATAATTCCCATTGTCTGAATGGTGCGGCCAGAATCACTGGAATAAGCGCGATCAAACTGTAGACCAGATTCTCGCAAACCGATTCCTAATTCTTGAATCCCTCGCTCACCTTCAGCCGTTAAAGGAGTATCGCTCCAACCTTGCGCGCGACCAATCGTGTTAAACATAGTCTTGCCATGACGTACCAAATACAATCGTACTTTTACCATTTTCCGTCCTCCGTTTGCTTCTATTATATCATGGATGATAAAACAAAAGCCACCCAGACAGGTGACTTTTGCAGGAGATTATTATGAAAAAGTTTAGGAGTTCTATTAAATAAAGATATTAGATGAAAATCAAATTCAAACTAAATCAGTGTTATCTGTTTCAAATAATATTAGGAGGTCTTTATTTAATAATTATAGTATACACATCCAACCTTAAATAGAACTTAAAAAATTAAACCCATTCACCTTTTTCATTTACTTTATAACCGTTAATGGTCATATTTTTTGCTAATTTCCCATCAGCTAACAAGTAATACCACTTATCCCCATCCTTAATCCATTGGTTACGAGCGTACTTACCGTCTTGGTTAAGATAATACCAGCTATCATACTGAGAATCAAATACCCACTCGCTCTTAGCCATGTAACCGCCACGTTTTAGGTAATATTCACCCTGCCAAGCTTTCTCCACATAACTACCAGTTGAATCTACATAAAACCAGCTCTTATAATCTTCATCATAAATCCATTCACTAGCAGCCATTGAAGCATCTGCTTTTAGATAATAACGGCCTACCCAACGATTTCTTACAAGGTTACCAGAAAGGTCATTATAGTACCATTTGCCAGACTCTTTAAACCACTTACTTGCTTGATAATCCTTCTTAGTCTCTCCATTAGAGGTAACGATAGACTGAGATGAAGTTGAAACTGAGGATGAAGTCCCAGTAGAAACTGCTTGAATAGCCTCTTCTTTTGTCACCTTAGGCTTAGCTTTTCCTTGGTAAACATCTTCGATACGCTTAGTAAAGACAGATAACTCTTCAGGGGATAGCATATTAACAATATCGTTTCCATTATCAGGAATATAACCAACAGAGTGTGTTCCAATTTGTTCTAATCCCTCTTCTAATATATCCTCAACATTATTCAATAAAGCGAGTTTATCAGATTTAGAAAGAGAATCATCACTACTAATCGCTGTTTTCTCAATAAAAGCAACCGCTTTAATTTCTCTAATATTTTTCTCTCTAGGAAGTACGATATAGATACGAAAATCATTTGATGCAACAGGAACCAAGGTTTTTAAATATTGATTTACTGTCATATTTCCATCTCTATCACCCTCAGGATAATATTGTTTAAAATCAATTGGGGATTCAATACTTTTTAACACATTTTCTTTTTCTCTTGCTGTATAATATTGGTTTTCCTTTATTTTAGGAATTAGTTTTTCCTTTTTCTTTAATATAATTAGCTCTAGAGCCTCTCTTTTAATTCTATAACTAGAATCAAAATTTGTGTTAATACGGTAACTCATAGAATCATGCAATCTATTTACAGCACCTTGAAAATCCTTTGAAGTCTCTAATGCTTCTTTTTCCACTCCTTCTATCTCTTCTAAAAAAGATTGGTATTCTTTATTAAGTCTTTCTATAGCATTATTCTTAATTGTTTTTATATCATCCTGAGAAAAAGAAAGGATGCTCCAGTCTACTTGATCCGCTTCATTTAATAATTTTTCTTTATTCTTACTTAAAAACTCTTTATAAGATTTCTTAGCTTGCTCTACTTCATTTTTAAAAAATTCTAAAGTTACCTGAGTTACAGTTTCATGGCTTTCTTCTTGCGCATAAACTACTTGATTGGCAAAACTTGGGACTAGTAAAGTCGACAGTCCTAAAGCTACTAAAGCATGTTTCATTTCTTTTTTCATCAATTTCTCCTATTTTCTTAATTTTTAAAACTATGAATTGGTGCTGGGATTTGTCCTCCACGAGAGATGAAATCAACAGACGAAGCCCCATTGACCTTCATAACAGGTGCAGTACCTAATAGGCCACCAAACTCAATCATATCGCCTTCTTTTCCTTTTGGAATAATACGAACAGCCGTAGTTTTCATGTTAATGACACCAATTGCTGCTTCATCCGCAATCATGGCCGCAATGGTTTCAGCAGGCGTATCCTCTGGGATGGCAATCATATCCAAACCAACAGAACAGATAGCCGTCATGGCTTCTAGTTTTTCCAAATTAAGAGAGCCATTTTGTACTGCAGCAATCATACCCTCATCCTCAGAAACAGGGATAAAGGCACCTGATAAACCACCTACTTGGTTGCAGGCCATCACTCCGCCCTTCTTAACTTGATCGTTCAAGAGAGCCAAGGCAGCAGTCGTTCCATGCGTGCCAACTGTTTCTAGACCCATTTCCTCAAGGACACGTGCCACAGAGTCTCCAACCGCAGGGGTTGGCGCCAAACTCAAATCTACAATACCAAACTCCACACCCAGTCTCTCGCTAGCCATTTGACCAACCAATTGACCGATACGAGTGATTTTGAAGGCAGTCTTCTTGACCGTTTCGGCTACTACATCAAAGCTCTCTCCACGAACTTTTTCCAAGGCACGCTTGACCACACCAGGACCAGAAACCCCGACATTGATGATAACATCAGCTTCTCCAACACCATGGAAGGCACCCGCCATAAACGGGTTGTCCTCAACAGCATTAGCGAATACAACCAGCTTGGCTGCGCCCATATCAGATAGAGTTGCCGTTTCCTTGATAATACGTCCCATATCTGCCACAGCCGTCATGTTAATACCGGACTTTGTTGAACCGATATTGACTGACGAGCAGACCTTGTCCGTTTCAGCCAAAGCACTAGGAATAGAATTGATGAGAATTTCATCTCCCTTTTGGTACCCCTTTTGTACCAAGGCAGAGAAACCACCGATAAAGTCCACACCAATCTCTTTCGCAGCCTTATCAAGCGCTTTTGCCAAAACCACATAGTCTGTCGCATCTGTCGCTGCTCCAATCAGAGAAATAGGAGTCACCGATACACGCTTATTAACGATTGGAATTCCCAACTCAGCTGCAATTTCATCGCCAACAGCCACTAAATTAGCTGCCTTTCTCGTAATCTTTTGATAAATTTTGTCCGCAGCACGATTGATATCTGGATCAATACAGTCTAATAGGGAAATTCCCATGGTAATAGTTCTGATATCGAAGTTTTGCTCCTCAATCATGGAGATGGTTTCAGTAACTTGTCTAATATCCATGATAACCTCCTAGATATTATACATAGCTTCGAAAATCGCTGCACTCTGAATATTGATTTTCACATTCAAAGTTTGCCCAAAAGTTTCAAACTCATTTCGCAGATAAGTAAAATCCTGCTTATCATCACTAGATACAACAGCCATCATCGTGAAATATTCATCCAAAACAGTTTGAGAGATATCATCAATATTCAAACCCAATTCTGCAATTTTACCAGAAACACCTGCAACAATTCCAGATTTATCTTTACCAACAACAGTTATAATCGCTTTCATAAGCAAACTCCAATTCTTCTTAAAATAAGAAACCTGAACATTAAACAGGATTCTTTTCAAATAGTATAGCATAATTCTAACGAAAATACTCAAAAACGCCTGCTTACGAAGTTGTTCTTAAGCAAAAAACAATTTCGTAAACAAGCGTCTACTATCCCAACTTATGATGAGTGTTCCCGCTAGGACCGAAATCCTAGCGGTAGACCAGAGCTAGACTAAGAGCACAAGACTCCATCATCATAACACTCAACAAAATTGATGATTTTATACTAATTCGATGATCGCCATTGGCGCTGCATCACCACGACGTGGTTCAGTTTTAAGGATACGAGTGTATCCACCGTTACGTTCAGCATAACGAGGTGCGATTTCTGAGAACAATTTTTGAAGTGCTGTAGTAGAAGTGTACTTATCAGTTGCTTCATCATAGTTTTCAGATGCGATTTCATTACGTACGAAAGCAGCTGCTTGACGACGTGCATGCAAATCACCACGTTTACCTAGAGTAATCATTTTTTCAACAGTTTTACGGATTTCTTTAGCACGAGCTTCAGTTGTCACGATTGATTCGTTGATCAAAAGGTCAGTTGTCAAATCGCGAAGCATTGCTTTACGTTGTGAGCTAGTGCGTCCTAGTTTACGGTAAGCCATGTATTCCTCCTTTATTTATCTTTTAATCCAAGACCCAAATCAATGAGTTTGAGTTTCACTTCTTCCAAACTCTTGCGTCCAAGATTTCGTACTTTCATCATCTCTGCTTCAGATTTTTCTGTCAAATCATGCACAGTATTGATACCGGCACGTTTCAAACAGTTGTATGAACGCACAGACAAGTCCAGTTCCTCAATCGTACGATCCAAAATACGATCGTCAGATTCAGTATCAGCTTCTTTCATCACTTCAGTTGACTTAGCAATCTCAGTAAGATTTGTAAACAAATCAAGATGTTCTGTCAAAATACGTGCTGAAAGCCCTAAAGCATCTTCTGGAATAATTGTTCCATTTGTCAAGATTTCAAGGGTTAATTTGTCAAATCCATCATTGCTACCTACACGAGCAGGTTCCACTTGATAGTTGACTTTTGTAACTGGTGTATAAATAGAATCTACAGCAAGTGTTCCAACTGGTGCATTATCCTTTTTATTTTCATCAGCAGGTACATATCCACGACCACTGTTAACAGTCATAGTCGCTTTTAGAGAAGAACCTTCACCGATTGTAAAGAGATAATGATCTGGATTTACAATTTCAATATCGCTATCTGTCAAAATGTCACCAGCTGTTACTTCAGCAGGACCTTCAACATCTAGTTCGATGATTTTTTCGTCTTCAACGTACGATTTCACTGCAATTCCTTTAATGTTCAGAATGATTTGCATCACGTCTTCACGAACACCTGGAACTGTGTCAAACTCATGTAACACACCATCAATATTGATAGATGTCACAGCTGCTCCTGGTAGAGAAGCTAGAAGTACACGACGAAGAGAGTTACCAAGAGTTGTACCGTAGCCACGTTCAAGTGGTTCGATTACAAACTTGCCATAATCTTTATTTTCATCAATTTTTGTTATATTTGGTTTTTCAAACTCGATCATTTAGTTACTCCCTCTTAAACGAAAAGCAGTGTAATGCGATGATTATACACGGCGACGTTTTGGAGGACGAGCACCATTGTGTGGCACTGGAGTCACATCACGAATTGCTGTTACTTCAAGACCAGCGGCAGCAAGCGCACGAATAGCTGACTCACGACCAGAACCTGGACCTTTTACAGTAACTTCAACTGATTTAAGACCGTGTTCTTGTGCAGATTTAGCAGCAGCTTCAGAAGCCATTTGAGCAGCGAATGGTGTAGATTTACGAGAACCTTTGAAACCAAGAGCACCAGCTGATGACCAAGCAATTGCATTACCATGCACATCAGTAATCATAACAATAGTGTTATTAAATGTAGCGTGAATATGAGCAATACCAGATTCGATATTCTTTTTCACACGACGTTTACGTGTTGGTTTAGCCAAGACTTTTACCTCCTATATTATTTTTTCTTACCAGCAATCGCAACAGCTTTACCTTTACGAGTGCGAGCGTTGTTTTTAGTGTTTTGTCCACGGACAGGAAGTCCACGACGGTGACGGATACCACGGTATGAACCGATTTCCATCAAACGTTTAATGTTCAAGTTTACTTCACGACGAAGGTCACCTTCAACTTTGATTGCATCCACTTCACGACGGATAGCATCTTCTTGATCTGATGTAAGATCACGTACACGAACATCTTCTGAGATTCCAGCAGCAGCCAAAATTTTCTTAGATGTTGCAAGTCCGATACCATAAACATAAGTCAATGAGATTACTACGCGTTTGTCATTTGGAATGTCAACTCCAGCAATACGAGCCATGTTTTCTCCTTTCTATCTTATCCTTGACGTTGTTTGTGTTTTGGATTTGCTGGGCAAATTACCATAACACGACCATTACGACGAATAACTTTACAGTATTCGCAAATTGGTTTGACCGATGGTCTTACTTTCATTTCTTATCCCTCCAAGTTTTTCGATTATTTAAAGCGGTAAGTGATACGTCCACGTGTCAAGTCATATGGACTCATTTCGACAGTAACACGATCTCCCGCTAAAATACGAATATAGTTTTTACGAATTTTACCAGAAACTGTTGCTAAAATCTGATGTCCATTTTCAAGTTCAACCGTAAACATTGCATTCGGCATTGTATCAACTACTTTGCCTTCAACTTCAATCACATCGTCTTTTGCCACGCAAAAGCACCTCCATAAATTTCGATTCGATGCCTCTAGACACAGAGACAACAATTATAAGTCAGACTATCTTAGTATAACATTTGTAGCGGATTTTTGCAAGTGTGAAAAACGCTTTATTTCAAATTTGTCAATACTTTTTCGATATCTGAGAAGACATCATTGATATCTTGATTACCTTCGATGTCATGAACCAAACCTTTGGCACGGTAGTGAGCAATGATTGGTTCTCCTTGAGCAATATTCACATCCAAACGACGTTTTACTGTCTCAGGCTTATCATCTTCACGTTGGTAGTAATCTTCTTCTTTATAGTCAACTGGTGGGTTAAAGACCTTGTGGAAAGTTTCTCCAGTTACGCGGTGGATGATACGGCCACTCAAACGTTCCAAGAGGCTATCTGGATTCACTTCGATGTTGATAACACCTTCTAGTTCGATGCCAAGTTCAGCCAATGTTTTGTCTAAGGCATGAGCTTGTTCGATTGTACGTGGATAACCATCCAACAAGAATCCTGTTTCTTTAATATCATCTTGTGAAAGACGTTCTTTTACGATTCCATTTGTAACTTCGTCAGGAACCAATTCACCCTTGTCAATGTATGACTTGGCAAGAACACCCATTTCAGTTTGATTTGCCATAGCAGCACGGAACATATCACCTGTTGAGATATGTGCAACATGGAATTGTTCTACGATTTTTGCTGCTTGAGTTCCCTTACCTGCACCAGGTAAGCCCATAATCAAAAGATTCATGATTTGATCTCCTTATTTTATTTTTAAATAGAAGCAAAAATTCTTTTCACCCCTATTTAAAAACAAAATAGAAGAGGGGAGACCAAACTCTCACTAATGTTAGAGTTAAACCTCCACTCCCTCAGCATTTACTGACTCAGTAAATACTTTTATTCTGTTCTGTCCATGAAACCAACATACTTACGTTTCAATAGGTAACCTTCCAATTGCTTGATTCCTTCGATACCAGTAGAGATAATGATCAAGAGACTTGTTCCACCAAAGGCAACAACATCAGAAAGACCAAATACATCTTTAGCTGCAATCGGCAAAATGGAAATCACACCAAGGAAGAGGGAACCAACAGTTGCAAGACGACGAAGAAGTTTAGACATATATTCTTCTGTACCTTTACCAGGACGAACTCCATGGATATAGGCACCGCTCTTTTGTAGGTTCTCTGCCACTTTTTCAGGATTAATCTGTACAAACGTATAGAAGAATGTAAAGAGAATAATCAACAAAGCATACATGGCAATACCAGTTGGAGAAGTGGTTGCCAACATCTCTTGTGCTACCCTTACCCAAGCCCAATCATGACCTGTAGCGCTCAAAAATTGAAGAATCGCCGCAGGCGCTGCAGTAATCGAACTTGCAAAGATAACAGGGATAACTCCAGCAGGGTTTAACTTCAATGGAAGGTAAGAGCTAGATGGAGCACCTTGTGCAACCTTAGTATATTGGATTGGAATTTTGTATTCTGCTTGTTGAACATAAGTTGTAAAGTAAATAATCAACAATACAGTAATAATCAAAATGATTACGAAAATGATAGATGAAGTGATACGGCTACTTGGGACGTTCACAAAGTAGTCTACATAGATGCCTTGAATCATCTCTGGAATTGAGGCAACAATCCCGACAAAGATAATCATGGAAACACCATTTCCGTATCCCTTATCTGTAATTTGCTCACCCAACCAAGTGACAATCATACTACCAGCTGTTAAGATGATACCAATTGTCAAAAAAACTTGTGGAGTTAAAGCAGTTTTAATCAATTGAGCTCCAGCCAAGGTATTAAAACCAGCTGTAATCCCGATAGATTGCACAAAGGCTAGAACAAGAGCAATATAACGAGTAGCTTGATTTAATTTTCTTCGACCTACTTCCCCTTGTTTACCCCACTCTACAAATTTGGGTAAAATATCCATTTGCAAGAGTTGGACAACGATAGAGGCCGTAATGTAGGGACTAACACCAAGAGCAAAAACTGAGAAGTTTTTCATGGCATTTCCTGACACCAAGCTCAACATGTTTAAGAAGGATAATCCACTTAAAGCATTCAAGCTATTAGCATTCACACCAGGAACTGTAATGCTAGTTCCGATACGAAAGACCAAAACGATAAAAATTGTAAATAAAATTTTTGATCGAACTTGCTTGACTTTAAGAGCTTCTCTTAATAATTTAAAAAACATAGGTCACCTCTCTTAGATGACTTCTACTGAACCACCTTTAGCAGTGATAGCTTCTTCAGCTGATTTAGAGAATTTAGCTGCTTTCACAGTCAATTTCTTAGTCAACTCACCGTTACCAAGAATTTTAATACCTGATTTTTCAGCTTTAACAATTCCTGCTTCGATAAGAACAACTGGAGTTACTTCAGCACCATCTTCAAAGACGTTCAATTGGTCAAGGTTCACAATTGCGTATTCTTTAGCGTTGATGTTAGTGAATCCACGTTTTGGAAGACGACGGAACAATGGAGTTTGTCCACCTTCAAAACCAAGGCGAACTCCGCCACCGCTACGAGCTTTTTGACCTTTTTGACCACGACCAGATGTTTTACCGTTACCTGATGAAGTACCACGACCAACGCGGTTACGTACTTTACGAGAACCTTCTGCAGGTTTCAATTCATGAAGTTTCATTTTTATTTTCTCCTCTTTTGTAAAATGCTAGCGCCGATAAGGGAGAAAAGGTTGTCTCCCCCATCAACTCGCCTATACGACGTCATCATAGATGACTATATCTAGTTTTAGGGGATGGTATAGTTCACATCCCCTAAAAATTCATTAGTTTACTTCTTCAACTGTTACCAAGTGAGATACTGCTGTGATCATACCACGGATAGCAGCGTTATCTTCTTTAATAACAGAGCTGTTCAATTTGCCAAGTCCAAGTGCTACAACAGTTTTACGTTGTGATGGAATGCGTCCGATTGGAGACTTAGTCAAAGTAATTTTAATTTGAGCCATTTTATCCCCTTTCTTATGCCAAATCAGAAACTGAAATACCACGAAGGGCAGCAACTTCTTCAGCGCGTTTCAATTGTTTCAAACCTTCAACAGTTGCACGAACAATGTTGATTGGAGTGTTAGAACCAAGTGATTTAGATGTAATATCTGCCACACCTGCCAATTCCACAACGGCACGAACTGCACCACCAGCGGCAACTCCAGAACCTTCTACAGCAGGTTTCAACAATACTTTAGCTCCACCGAATTCTGAAAGAACTTCGTGTGGGATTGTTGTTCCAACCATAGGAACTTCGATCAAGTTTTTCTTAGCATCATCTACTGCTTTACGGATTGCTTCTGGAACTTCTTGAGCTTTACCAGTACCAAATCCTACGCGACCGTTGTGGTCACCAACAACAACAAGAGCTGCGAAACGAAGACGACGTCCACCTTTAACAACTTTTGTAACACGGTTGACAGCAACTACGCGTTCTTCTAATTCAACTGCATTGTCTTTAAATGCCATTTTCTAGTGTCCTCCTATTAGAATTTCAATCCGTTTTCACGAGCTGCATCAGCCAAAGCTTTCACACGTCCGTGATATAGATATCCACCGCGGTCGAACACCACTTCTGAAATACCTTTAGCGTTTGCACGTTCTGCAACGAGTTTACCGACAGCAACGGCTTGTTCAGTTTTAGTTCCTTTTGAAACTTCTTTGTCAAGAGTTGAAGCACTTGCGAGCGTTACACCCGCTACGTCATCAATCACTTGAGCGTAGATGCCTGTATTAGAACGGAATACGTTCAAACGTGGGCGATCAGCAGTTCCAGAGAGCTTTCCGCGAACGCGACGGTGGCGTTTTTGGCGGAGTTTGTTTTTATCTGGTTTTGAAATCACAGTTTTCACCTCTTTAGTTTTAAATCGTGTGCTATGCACAAAGTTGGAAAATAGGTTGGTGGTTGATTCTCAACCACTCAACATTATTTACCTGTTTTACCTTCTTTACGGCGAACGAATTCACCAACGTAACGGATACCTTTACCTTTATATGGTTCTGGTGAACGAAGGCTACGTACGTAAGCAGCTGTTTGACCAACTACTTCTTTTGAAATTCCGCTAACAACGATTGTTGTTGGGTTTGGAAGTTCAAAAGTAATTCCTTCTGGAGCTTCAACTTCGTCTGGATGAGATTTACCAACAGCCAAAACAAGTTTAGATCCTTGAAGTTGTGCACGGTAACCAACCCCGCGCATTTCAAGTTCTTTCTTGAATCCTTCTGATACACCAACAACCATGTTGTTCAAAAGGGCACGAGTAGTTCCGTGGATAGTTTTCATTTCTTTTGAATCGTTTGGACGGTGAAGAGTTACTTCAGTACCTTCCACACGGATTTCAATATCTTTTGAGAACTCACGAGTAAGTTCTCCTTTAGGTCCTTTTACAGTTACAACGTTGTCATTGTTAGTGAGTTCAACACCAGCAGGCAACACGATAACTTTATTACCAATACGTGACATGTTTATTTCCTCCTGTTAAATTGTCAGGCCAGAATGGCCAGTTTTCACGGGGTTAAATCGATTCCTCGATTTAAAGGAACATTTAGGTTTCAATTTCAAAGTGAATCTAGGCATCGTCTCGCAGGCATAACTTTGGGTTAGGCAAGAGACGATAACGAAGAGTCACAAAGAAATTGGGAGCTAAATATTACCAAACGTAAGCGATAACTTCCCCACCAACATTCTTTTGGCGTGCTTCTTTATCAGTAAGCAAACCTTCAGAAGTTGAAAGGATAGCAATTCCAAGTCCGTTAAGAACTTTTGGAAGGTCTTCACGTTTTTTGTAGACACGAAGTCCTGGTTTAGAAACACGTTTCAAGTTAGTGATAACTTTTTCACCGTTTGGTCCGTATTTAAGGAATACACGGATGATGCCTTGTTTGTCATCTTCGATGATTTCAACGTTTTTTACAAAACCTTCGCGTTTAAGGATTTCAGCAATCCCTTTTTTGATGTTTGATGCAGGTACTTCAAGTACTTCGTGTTTAGCTTGGTTAGCGTTACGAATACGAGTTAGGAAGTCTGCGATTGGGTCAGTCATAACCATTTTGTTTTTCTCCTCTCACTAGTAGTTTGCAAGTTGCACTTGCTAGTTAATACATGATACAAAAAGCGTAACAGCAAGAGCAAAAATAGGCAATTTGATGCAGGAGCGATGCTCCAAAGAAAATTGATCTTTTTTGCCAAAGCTGTAGCTCGTGTTCAAATTGGCAAGCCCAACTGAACCCGGGCTAAACTCTGTGTGAAAAAGATAAACTTTCCTAGAAACTTCAGTTTCTTCGTCAAGTTTCCTATTTTCACTTAGAGTTTTGACGCCCTTGATATCTTAAATTACCAAGATGCTTTTGTTACACCAGGGATTTGTCCTTTGTATGCTAATTCACGGAAGCAAACACGGCAAAGTTTAAATTTGCGGTAAACTGAATGTGGACGACCACATTTTTCACAACGAGTATAAGCTTGAGTAGAGAACTTCGCTGGACGTTTGTTCTTAGCAATCATTGATTTTTTAGCCATTAGATTTACCTCCTATATTATTTTGCAAAAGGCATTCCAAGGCCTGTAAGCAATGCACGTGACTCTTCGTCAGTGTTAGCAGTTGTTACGATAACGATGTCAAGACCACGAGTTTTGTCAACGTCATCGAAGTTGATTTCTGGGAAGATCAATTGTTCTTTCACACCAAGTGTGTAGTTTCCGCGTCCATCAAATGATTTCGTTGGAACACCGTGGAAGTCACGTACACGTGGAAGTGAAACTGAAACCAATTTATCCAAGAATTCGTACATACGTTCACCACGAAGGGTAACTTTTGCACCGATCGCAACACCTTCACGAAGACGGAAGCCGGCGATTGATTTTTTAGCTTTAGTGATAAGTGGTTTTTGACCTGAGATAAGTGCCAATTCTTCAGCAGCTTTTTCAAGGCTTTTAGCGTTTGATACAGCTTCACCAACACCCATGTTCAAAACGATCTTATCTACTTTAGGCACAGCCATCACTGATGAGTAGTTGAATTGTTCTGTCAAAGCAGGAACTACTTCATTAAGATATTTTTCTTTTAAACGATTTGCCATTATACTTCTCCTTTCCTTCGTGATTAATCAAGCACTTCGCCTGATTTTTTGTTGTAGCGAACTTTTTTACCGTCTACAAATTTGTAACCAACACGGCCAGCTACACCATTTTTGTCCAAAACTTGAACGTTTGATACGTGGATAGCTGCTTCTTTCTCGATGATACCACCTTGAGGAAGCTCGTTAGTTGGACGTTGGTGTTTCTTAACGATGTTAACACCTTCAACGATAACTTTGTTTACTTTTGGAAGGGCAGTAAGGACAACAGCTTCTGTTCCCTTATCTTTACCAGCGATTACGCGAACTTTGTCGCCTTTTTTTACAAACATTAGGTTTCTCCTTGATTTTTCTTACGCCCATAAGGGCACCCTAGCTTGAAGCTAGGGGACTAGTTTGTTTCTAAAAATTAAAGTACTTCTGGAGCAAGTGACACGATCTTCATGAAGCCACCTTCACGCAATTCACGTGCAACTGGGCCAAAGATACGTGTTCCGCGAGGAGTTTTGTCTTCACGGATGATAACTGCTGCGTTTTCGTCAAATTTGATGTATGAACCATCAGCACGACGAGCACCTGATTTAGTACGAACGATAACTGCTTTAACAACGTCACCTTTTTTAACCGCACCACCAGGAGTAGCTTGTTTTACAGATGCCACGATAACATCACCGATGTTTGCAAATTTACGTCCTGAACCACCAAGAACTTTGATAGTCAAGATTTCGCGAGCACCGCTGTTGTCTGCGACTTTCAAACGAGTTTCTGTTTGAATCATTTCAGTTTTCTCCTTTCAGGTTTGATTAGATGATGACCGCTTCTTCAACAACTTCTACAAGACGGAAACGTTTTGTAGCTGAAAGCGGACGAGTTTCCATGATACGTACGATATCGCCTTCTTTGGCAACATTGTTTTCATCATGAGCTTTGTATTTTTTAGAGTAGTTAATACGTTTACCATAGACTGGGTGGTTACGTTTTGTTTCAACTACAACTGTGATTGTCTTGTCCATTTTGTCAGATACAACACGTCCAACAAGAACTTTACGATTATTGCGTTCCATTGAAATTTCTCCTTCCCTAGTCTATTATTTCGCTTCAGATTGAACTGTTTTGATACGAGCGATTTGTTTTTTAACTTCTTTCAAGCGAGCTGTTTGTTCCAATTGACCAGTAGCAGCTTGGAAACGAAGTTCAAACAATTCTTTTTTCAATTCGTTTTCGCGCTTCGCGAGTTCTTCTTGAGAAAGACCACGAAGTTCTTTAACAAATTCTTTTACTTCATTAAGTTTCATGCCTTCTCCTTATTCTGCTTCACGTTTTACGAATTTACATTTAACTGGCAATTTGTGGCTAGCAAGACGAAGCGCTTCGCGTGCAATCTCTTCAGATACACCAGCGATCTCGAACATCACTTTACCACGTTTAACTGGTGCTACCCAACCTTCAGGTGCCCCTTTACCAGATCCCATACGCACACCGATAGCTTTAGCAGTGTATGATTTGTGTGGGAAGATTTTAATCCAAACTTTACCACCACGTTTCATGTAACGAGTCATGGCGATACGAGCAGCTTCGATTTGGCGGTTAGTGATCCAGTGGCTAGTTGTAGCTTGAAGACCGTATTCACCGAATGCTACTTCTTTTCCACCTTTTGCTTCACCGCGCATTTTTCCACGGAATTCACGACGGTGTTTAACACGTTTAGGTACTAACATTGGTTATTTACCTCCTTTAGTGTTTTTGCGAGCTGGAAGAACTTCACCACGATAGATCCATACTTTAACACCAAGTTTACCGTATGTAGTATCTGCTTCTTCCCAAGCGTAATCGATATCTGCACGAAGTGTGTGAAGTGGAACAGTTCCTTCAGAGTATCCTTCAGCACGGGCGATATCTGCACCGTTCAAACGACCTGATACTTGAGTTTTGATTCCTTTAGCTCCAGCACGCATTGCACGTTGGATTGCTTGTTTTTGTGCACGACGGAAAGCAACACGTTGCTCCAATTGACGAGCAATACCTTCACCTACAAGGTGAGCATCCAAATCAGGTTGTTTGATTTCGATGATGTTGATGTGTACTTGTTTTCCAGTCAATTTGTTAAGTTTTGCACGGAGTGCATCAACGTTAGCACCACCTTTACCGATAACCATACCTGGTTTAGCAGTGTGAAGTGAAACGTTAACTTTGTTTACTGCGCGTTCGATTTCAATAGTTGAAACTGCTGCGTCAGCAAGTTCTTTTTGAACGAATTTACGGATTGCAAGATCTTCATGAAGGTAATCCGCGTATTCTTTTTCAGCATACCATTTGGCATCCCAATCACGGATGATGCCGACACGCATACCAATTGGATGTACTTTTTGACCCACGATTTTACCTCCTTATTTTTCTGCAACAGCTACAGTGATGTGAGCTGTACGTTTGTTGATTGGTGAAGCTGAACCTTTCGCACGTGGACGGAAACGTTTCATAGTTGGTCCTTCGTTTGCGAATGCTTCAGATACTACCAAGTTAGCTTTATCCAAACCAAAGTTGTTTTCAGCGTTAGCTACAGCTGAGTTCAAAACTTTCAAGATGATTTCAGCAGCTTTGTTTGGAGTGAATGTCAAGATTGCGATTGCATCGGCTACGCTTTTACCACGGATGTTATCAAGAACAAGACGTGATTTACGAGGTGAAACACGTACTGTACGAGCCATTGCTTTAGCTGAAGTAATTTCTGCCATTTATGTTCTCCTTATTTTCTACGTGTTTTCTTGTCGTCTGCAGCGTGACCTTTGTAAGTACGAGTTGGTGCAAATTCACCAAGTTTGTGACCTACCATGTCTTCTTGGATGTAAACAGGTACGTGTTTACGTCCGTCATAAACTGCAATAGTGTAACCAATGAAACTTGGGAAGATCGTTGAACGACGTGACCAAGTTTTAATAACTTTTTTCTTTTCGTCGTTAGCTTGAGCTTCAACTTTTTTCATCAAATGCTCATCGACGAAAGGTCCTTTTTTAAGACTGCGTCCCATTTTTATATTTTCTCCTTTAAATGTTGTACCACAGCGGCTTGCGCTCTTATGGAGCGCTACCGAGCTGGCGGATTTACTAGTTGCTTAAGCGACTAGTTTAATATTATTTCTCGTTGCGACGACGAACGATAAGTTTGTCAGATTTCGCTTTCTTGTTACGAGTTTTAAGACCAAGAGCAGGTTTGCCCCATGGAGTAGATGGTGCTTTACGACCAACTGGTGCTTTACCTTCACCACCACCGTGTGGGTGATCGTTAGGGTTCATTACAGAACCACGAACTGTTGGGCGGATACCTTTCCAACGGCTACGTCCTGCTTTACCAAGGTTTACAAGTCCATGTTGTTCGTTTCCGACAACACCAACTGTAGCACGGCAAGTTCCAAGAATCATACGAACTTCACCTGATTGAAGACGAACAAGAACGTATTTACCTTCAGAACCCAATACTTGAGCAGATGCACCAGCAGCACGTACCAATTCACCACCACGACCTGGTTTCAACTCGATGTTGTGAATCAAAGTACCAACTGGGATGTTAGCAAGTGGAAGAGCGTTTCCGACTTTGATATCTGCTTCTGGACCTGAAACGATACGTTGACCAACTTCAAGACCTTTTGGAGCGATGATGTACGCTTTCACACCGTCAGTGTAGTGTACAAGAGCGATGTTTGCAGAACGGTTTGGATCGTACTCGATTGTTTTAACAACTGCTTCAACGTTGTCTTTGTTACGTTTGAAGTCAACCAAACGGTAGAAACGTTTGTGTCCACCACCTTGGTGACGAACTGTGATACGACCGTTGTTGTTACGACCAGCCTTGCTCTTCAATGCAACAAGCAATGATTTTTCAGGAGTGCTTGTTGTGATTTCAGCGAAATCCAAAGAAGTCATATTACGGCGACCGTTTGTTGTTGGTTTATAAACACGAATTCCCACGATATTTCCTCCTTAGATTATTCAGCTTCAGCAGCAAACAACTCGATTGCTTTAGAATCAGCTGTAAGTGTGATGATAGCTTTTTTAGTTTTGTTAGTAAAACCAGTGTAACGTCCAACACGTTTAGCTTTTGGTTTTACGTTGATTGTGTTAACATTAGCAACTTTAACACCTTCGAAAGCAGCTTCAACAGCTTGCTTGATCAAAAGTTTGTGTGCACGAGTGTCAACTTCAAATACATATTTTCCTGCTTCAAGTTGAGCCATTGAGCTTTCAGTGATTACAGGTTTTTTGATAACATCATACAAATTCATTATGCAAGAACCTCCTCGATTTTAGAGATAGCTGCTTGAGTAACAAGAAGTTTGTCACTATTTGCGATGTCAAGAACACTTGCAGTTGTAGCAGTCGCAACTTTCACGTTTGGAAGGTTACGAGCTGAAAGAGCTGCGAATTCGTTTCCTTCTTCAAGAATAACAAGGACTTTAGAATCGATGCTCAAAGCTGCAAGAACTTTTGCAAATTCAGCAGTTTTTGGAGCTGTAAATTCAAGAGAATCAACGGCTACAAATTTATTTTCAGCAACTTTTTCTGAGTAAACAGATTTAAGCGCAAGGCGACGAACTTTTTGAGGAAGTTTGTACGCATAGCTACGTGGAGTTGGTCCGAAGACGATTCCACCACCACGCCATTGTGGAGAGCGGATAGAACCTTGACGAGCACGCCCAGTTCCTTTTTGACGCCATGGTTTGCGTCCGCCACCTGAAACAGCTGAGCGGTTTTTAACTGCGTGAGTTCCTTGACGAAGGCTAGCACGTTGGCTGATGATCACATCAAACACAACAGATTGGTTTGGTTCGATACCAAAGATTGCATCGTTAAGAACAACTTCGCCAGCTTGTTTACCAGTTTGGTCGAATAATGTTACATTTGCCATTTTGACTGTATTCCCCTTTCCTTATTATTTACCAGCTTTAACTGCTGATTTGATAGTGATAAGAGATTTCTTAGCACCTGGTACGTTACCTTTGATAAGGATAACGTTCTTTTCTGGAACAACTTGTACAACTTCAAGGTTTTGAATTGTTACGCGGTCGCCACCCATACGTCCTGCAAGGTTTTTACCTTTGAATACGCGGTTAGGTGCAACAGGTCCCATAGAACCTGGACGACGGTGGTAACGAGAACCGTGAGCCATTGGTCCACGTGATTGTCCGTGGCGTTTGATAACACCTTGGAAACCTTTACCTTTAGAAGTACCAGTTACGTCAACAACGTCTCCAGCTGCGAATGTTTCAACTGTGATTTCAGCACCAACTTCCAAGCCTTCAACGTTTTTGAATTCACGAATGAAGCGCTTAGGAGCCGTGTTAGCTTTCGCTACATGTCCTTTAGCAGGTTTGTTGCTCAATACTTCGCGTTTGTCATCGAAACCAACTTGGATAGCGTTGTATCCGTCTGTTTCAACAGTTTTAACTTGAAGAACAACGTTTGGAGTTGCTTCAATAACTGTTACAGGGATCAATTCGCCAGCTTCAGTGAAGATTTGAGTCATTCCCACTTTTTTCCCTAAGATTCCTTTTGTCATGAGAAAATAGTTCCTTTTCTATATTTTTTATTCAAAAAGTTTTTAACGAGCGTTTTTTATGCTCAAGTCTAAGATACAAAGGGCGTCAAACTCAAAGTGAAAATAGGAAACTGATGCAGTGTCTAGCAGACACTAGGAAGTTTATCTTTTTCACACCGAGTTTAGCCCGTGTTCAATTAAATTGAAACACCAGCCTCTGCTCTTTTATATTTTAGATTAAAGTTTGATTTCTACGTTTACACCACTTGGAAGATCCAATTTCATCAACGCATCAACTGTTTTTTGAGTTGGGTTAACGATATCGATCAAACGTTTGTGTGTACGCATTTCAAATTGTTCGCGAGAGTCTTTGTATTTGTGAGTCGCACGAATGATTGTGTAGAGGCTACGTTCAGTTGGAAGTGGGATCGGACCCGCAACTTGTGCACCTGTACGAGTAGCTGATTCTACGATTTTTGCAGCCGCTGTGTCAAGCGTACGGTGTTCGTAAGCTTTCAAACGGATACGGATTTTTTTGTTTGCCATCTTTTTCTCCTTTTCGTCTATTTAAGATAATAGGCTAGCTCCACAAGAAAACCGACGCGGTGTTGCGTGGCAATGCAACCGAGCGTGTCGCAACCTCTTGCATCAAAGCTAAGGCTGTAATTTACAGCACCATAATAGAATAACACAAAGCCCCTGCGATTGCAAGGGATTTGTTGCTGTTTTTTAAAATTTTTAACATGAAAATGTTTTCCTTTTTGACAGGTCATTTATTTAAGTATTTTATAGAAGAAAGTTACTCTCTCTTCACCTGTTCATAGCTTTCTTTCCCGTCATTGAGCTTATCCCAAATCACTACTTGCCCACTTTTGAGCGATTTTTGCACATCGATAATTCGTTGGTTGGACGAACCTCGAAACTGAAGCATGAGATTTCTCTTAGTTCGGTCATACCGTCCATCGACAAGGATGTCAATTAGCGACAATAGTTCCAGTTTATCTGGAGTTTCCAACATCATTTCTTCCCAAGTATAGCCCGTCCAGGACCAGATGTCTTTGTTTGGCAATTCCTTCCGAATGCGCTTAACGAGTGGCAAAAGAATCCCAGTATTGAGAAAAGGCTCCCCTCCCAGCAAAGTCAAGCCTTGAACATAGGGTTGAGCGAGATCTGACATAATCTGTTCTTCTAATTCTGCTGTGTAGGGAATTCCTGCATTGAAAGACCAAGTAGCAACATTATAACATCCCTCGCAGTGAAACATGCAGCCTGATACATAGAGGGAGTTCCGCACACCTTCTCCATCCACAAAGTTAAAGGCCTTGTAGTCAATGATACGGCCTTGACTGAGTTCCTCGCTTTTCCATTCTTGTGGTTTTGGATTATTCATTCGCTACCTCTATCCAATAACGCTCGACTCCATTACGAGCATCCTCAAATATTCCACCATTCGCTAGAATGACTGCTCTACTAGCAGGATTATTCACACTACAGGTCACAAGAGTTTTCTTAATGTTCTTTTCCTTAGCAACTTGCAAACCCTGACGGAGAGTTTCCTTAGCATAACTCTTGCCTCTTTCTGATGGACGAATGGAGTAGCCAATGTGGCCAGCATAATTCAGTAAATCCTCATTCAGTCTCAATCGCAGATTCAAAAATCCTAGAGCACGACCTACATCATCAAATGATACAAGTTGAATAGAAGGAACACGATTTTCAGGCAAGTTTATCCCCATCTCTTTTTGCATATTTGTTTCCAACCACTCTTCATATACAAAGTTCTCTGTATCCCAAAATCCTCCATCATGGGCTGATTGGCTCTTTTCAAACTCTGCCATCATATCTAAAACAGCTTCTCTATCTACTATTGTCGGTCTGCGTAATTCCATCCTTACCTCCCACTATGAGAAAAGTGAGAGCTGACTCTCATACTCTTCGAAAATCTCTTCAAACCACGTCAGCGTCGCCTTACCGTAGATATATGTAACTGACTTCGTCAGCCTTATCTACAACCTCAAAGCAGTGCTTTGAGCAACCTGCGGCTAGCTTCCTAGTTTGCTCTTTGATTTTCATTGAGTATCACTTTTATTTTTTCTTATTCTTGTTTAAAAATTGTTCTTTGAGGCTGAGCAAACGTTCTTTCTTACCAGCTCCACCTTTAGAGTGTTTCTCATGATAACGGGTCACTTGTGCTCGACCCTTATCGTCTAATTGATATTTTCCCATCTCATTTCTTTCTAATTTGTTACTTGATGGCCAGCTATTTTAATCGTTGAACCATTCATATGTTTGACACGCGCAGCGATTTCCTTGTGACGGCCGTTGACCATAGGTCTCGCTTGAGGATTACCTAAATAACCACAAGTCCGTTTAACAACGTCTACTGTTTTAGGGTCGCTATTTCCACAGTTTGGACAAGCAAATCCTCTCTCAGTTGGTTCAAAATCCCCTTCAAAGTCACACTTGTAGCAACGGTCAATCGGAGTATTGGTGCCTAGATAGCCTACACGGTCATAAGCATAATCCCAGACAGCTTCCAAGGCTTTAGGATTTTGCTGGAGGACTGGATACTCACAGTAATGGATAAAACCACCTGATGCACCTGCTTCTGGATAGACTTTCTCAAAATCCAATTTTTCAAACGGTGTTGGATTTTTACGAACATCGTAGTGGAAAGAGTTGGTGTAGTATTCCTTGTCTGTAATATCAGGAATAGAGCCGAACTTGTCTGTATCTAGTCGGCAGAAACGATCTGTCAAACTTTCAGATGGTGTTGAGTAGATAGAGAAATGATAGCCATATTGGTCTGACCACTCTTCTACACGGCGTTTCATATCACGAATGATATCCAGCGTGAATTCCTTAGCTTCTGGATTGTGTTCCCAGTTATTTCCAAAGAAGACGGTAGCCACTTCATACAAACCGATATAGCCCAGCGAAACTGTCGCACGACGATTCTTGAAGAGCTGGTCAACACTTTCTTCTTTACCTAGACGATGGCCAAAAGCACCGTACTGATAAAGGATAGGAGCATTGGCTGGTGTCGCCTCTTTAGTGCGTTCGACACGGTAAACAAGAGCATCTTCTGCGATATTCATCCGCTCGTTGAAGATTTCCCAGAACTTGTTTATATCTCCTTCAGATTCAAGAGCAATACGAGGCAGGTTAACCGTCACAACACCCAGATTCATACGGCCTGAATTGACTTCTACACCATTTTCATCCTTCCAACCTTGAAGAAACGAACGGCAACCCATAGGTACCTTAAAGGAGCCTGTCAGTTCGATAATCTTATCATAGGACAAGACATCTGGATACATCCGCTTGGTTGCACACTCAAGTGCCAACTGTTTGATGTCATAGTTTGGAGTTCCTTCCTCTAAGTTAAGGTCTCTTTTAAGCGTGAAGATAAGTTTTGGGAAGATGGCTGTACGGTGTTCTGAACCGAGCCCCTTGATACGAATGTTTAAAATAGCCTTTTGAATTTCCCGTTCAAAACGATTGGTTCCTAGACCAAAACCTAGAGAAGTAAAAGGTGTTTGTCCATTTGAAGTGAAGAGGGTGTTGATTTCATACTCGAGAGATTGCATGGCATCATAGATGTCTTTTTGTGTTTTCTGCCAAGCGTAATCTTCCCGTTTGTCAGGCAAGACCCATTCTTCTGCATCCTTAAGGTGTTTTTGGTAATTCTTCTCTGCATAAGGTGACAAAACTTCATCTATACGGTCAGCTGAACAGCCACCGTACTGGCTAGAAGCAACGTTGGCGATGATTTGGGAAATCTGAGCTGTCGCAGTCTGGATAGACTTGGGACTTTCTACCTCTGCATTTCCAATCTTAAAACCATTTTCCAACATACCTTTAAAATCAATCAAACAGCAGTTGGTCATAGGTGTATAGGGACTGTAGTCCAAATCGTGATAGTGGATATCCCCTTTTTGATGGGCATTGGCTACGTGCTTAGGAAGCATTTGCAGTCCGATTGACTTCCCAACAATGCCTGCTGTCAAATCACGCTGGGTATTAAAGACATCGCTGTCTTTATTAGCATTTTCATTGACAACTGCTTGATCTTTGTTGAGAAGCTTATGGATACTAAAGTTAATATCTGTCGCTTTTGAGCGCTCAAAATCCCTTTGTGTTCGATAAGTGATATACTCTTCAGCCAGCGCATATTCTTTGGCTTCAAGCAGTTCATGTTCTACGATATTTTGGATTTCGTAAATCTTAACTCCCTTTGGAAAGCGACTATGAATTTCTGTGACAATTCGCTCGGTCAGAGCATTTAGGCGCTTTTCAATCAAGGGTGTCACATCCATAACCTTGTCAGCCGCCTTGTGGAGAGCCTTGTCAATCTTGTCCACATCAAATACAACACGTCTCCCATCTCGTTTCTCGACGAAGAGAGTTGGCAAAATTGTAATTTTTTCTTCTAGTGCAATCATATGCATGCTCTTTTCTAAAATGTTCTTTCTAAAAAGTATTATACCACTCTAAAAAGAAAAATCAATATCTTGTGTTAAAAATCCTAAAATTTTTAAAAATACACAAGATATTGATTTAGTTATTTAATTTTATAGACTTTAAACTCTGAGTAATCTGTCTTTACTGGTTGGTAACTTTCTTTCAAGATTGTTTCCACTTCAGACCAGACTGCTACCTTATCATTCACCACAATCACCTTGGGTTGTTTTTCTTTCAAGTCATTGAGTAGCTTATTCCGATTTTCCTCAGTTGCTGTATAGTGCATCGGGGACAAAATAGCCGATGGCGACAAGCGCTCACTCTTACGATAAAGAGTTGCAGTATCATCCCATGCATATATAGCATCTTCCGTACTTGTCTCCTCTTTCACCAAATCAGCAAGACGTTCACGTTCTTGATAAGGTACTGGATAAAGGACAAATCTCATCAAAAAAGGAACAGCCAAAAGATATAACAAAGTTAAAATCGGTAGGTAAAGATTTCCTTTAGTATAGCGATGCCAGAGACTAACGGGCTCTTCTCTGCGTCTTCTTCTAACACTACGACCACTCTGTTGCCCCTTGATATTGGACACTAAAAGCAGAAGAAAGACAGGGAAAATAAGCATCAAACGGGATGCATGTAGAGGATCCTGTGTAAAGAAAATCACTACCAAACCTAAAATCAGGAACAAACTCGCAGGCACTGAGATGACATATAGTTTAGAGGATTTAGATTGAAAGAGACCTAAAAAGATAAAAACCAAAACTCCCATGCCAAGAGCCAACAACCCGTAAAACAAAACATTTTCTATCAATGCCGAAACAGAAACCAAACGAATGGAATGAATTGGATACAAAATTCCACTAATCGCATCCTCAAAACTTCCTGTTGCAACACTATAATAGGCAGTTGGATAAAAGACAAGTGAAAAACCTAAAGCCACTGCAAGAAACTGATAAAATCCATGTGCAAAACGTCTATGCCCAAGGTTAAAGACCAACAAGCCTAAACTCACTACAGCAATAAACAGGAGCGATGATAAGGGAGCAAAGAAAAATCCGCCCGCCAAAGCCAGCCCAATCCGTACAAATCCCTTGTCATGGCTTGGATTGCTTAGGTAAGTCGCAACTAAACTAAAGGCCGCGAATAAGAAGGGAAGTGCTAAAAGAGTCGCATAACCTCCACCAAAAGCAAGACCTGTAACTAGCATGTAAAAAATAGTCACCAGTTGTCCAGCTTGGTCTCCTTGCTCTGTCAAGGTGTCTGCCGATCGAAAGAGGAAAAATCCTCCTGCTACCAAGGCTAACCACTCAAAGATGGCAAAGAGAAATCCGCCCTGAGTCACGTAAGTCAGCAAATAATAAAGCAAACCTTGACTTCCATAATAGTCGCTGTAAATTTTCCCTGTCTGATGAAGGGCCCAACCTGCATAAAAATCCTGCACTTCCTGTGCACTCATTAAATCGAGTAATAGCGGTACTCCTAGAGTTATCACCGTTACAAGCGTACTCCATAGTAAAATTTTCACCAAAGGAAGACGACTTGATTCACGATGATGCGATTCTTGTTCGATTTGGTATTCTAGAGGTTCACGATTCTCCTGATGAACTTCTTCTACTCTACCATACACACTCATATCGTTTCTCCTATTCAATTTATCTGTCTTAGTATATCAAAAAGTCTTAGGATTGTCAGCTTGCGATGGGTGTTTGAGTGATTTTTTGCATAGTTTCACAAAGGTTTCAATTTCTCGAAATCGGTGTAAATGTGTCTGTTTAAATATCATGATATAATCCAATTCTTTCTGAGTCAGCATCGTTCCTCCTACATCTTCTTATTCGTAAAAGGCAAGAAAAATAGGACCGGTTTGTGTCCTCAGTCCTAGATTTCTTATAAGATAGGGGCGAATAACTGGGCAATTTCCTTAATCAATTTTTGATACCAGCTATTTTTTATCGTATGATGGAAAATTTCTTGCGATGCTGAAAAAATCTCTTGAAAATCTTTTTGAATCTCAGCGATTGATTCTGTTTTATATAGCAAGACTGCATTTTCATAGTGGTGAAGCAAACTTCTATAATCTAAGTTAATGGTTCCAACTGCAGCAAAGTCCTTATCCACTAGAATTTGTTTACTGTGGATGAAGCCTGGACTATACTCAAAAATCCTGACTCCTGCTGATAAAAGATCTGGATAGGCTCCTCTTGTGATTAACTGAATTAATTTTTTATCTGGAATGGAAGGGGTCACAATGCGGACATCAACACCCCTCATGGCCGCATTTTTAATACTCTCTGTTAAGTCATAGTCAATAATCAAATAGGGCGTTGTGATATAGACTGAATCAGTGGCCTGATTAATCAAACTTTGATAGACTTTTTTCCCTACCTGGGTACGGAAGATGGGCTTGGGTCCACTACCGTAAGGAATGCAGAGACCTTGGCCAGAACAAGGCTGATTTTCCAAGTGATACTGATCAAAATCGCTGATTTCCCCACGATTGATGTACCAAGTCATCAAAAAGAGACGGGTGAGAGCCTTGACACCAGGGCCATCTAAGCGAATCCCACTGTCCTTCCAGTAGCCAAAGCGTTCTACATGGTTGATGTACTCATCAGCTAAGTTAATACCTCCTGTATAAGCTACCTGACCATCTATGACAAGGATTTTCCGATGGTCCCGATTGTTGTAAGCCACCGTCAAGCGAGGAACCACCTTGTTAAATTTATGGGCTTCAATTCCTCGACTACGAAGTTGAATAGTATAGTCTCCAGGTAAAGTCGCCATACAGCCTATATCATCATAGAGCATCTTGACCTCTACACCCTGAGCTGCCTTTTGCTCTAGTATTTCTAGTATGCTATTCCACATCAAACCTTCTTCGACAATATAATACTCTAGAAAGATAAACTTTTCAGCTTTCTTGAGGTCTTCCAACATATATTGCCACATGCTTTCACCCGAAGAAAAGAATTGTGAGTCTGTTCGATCATAGACATCGGCGTTACTATCCATACTTAACAAAGATTTGATAACTCCGTAAGCCGCCTTATCATCTTCCTTCAATTTCTGGCGGAGAGCTTTACTGTTATCCTCCCGAAAATGCATAGAACCAAGTTTGTCCAACTGTTTGATTTCTTTTTTGGACAATCGCCTTTCACCAAACATCAGATAGAGCAAAGGACCAATAACAGGAACAAAAGTTACCACTAACCACATCACCTTGCTTTCAGGCGCCATGGAACGATTGACAATCGCTACGATAGTCGCCATACTCATAAAGATTAAGAGAATAACCCAAAGAATAGGGGCCATACGCCCTAAATAAAGAAAGAGACCAAAAACAAGACACAGTTCAAGTAGCATAATCGAAAGACTAAAGCCATACTTGGACATCAATAATTGAAATTTTCTATATTTCATATCCCCTCCTTGATATTTTGAATGATAAAAACAGGTAATTAAAACTAGTATAACTCAGGTATTCGGTAGAAGGCAAGTATTTATAATCATTTTTCTGAGCAAAAGCAAAAGAGACCGAAAAATCCAGTCTCTTTCTAGTCTATTTTGATAAAACGATGCAATCAAACGCTTCTCTATCCATATCGTCGATAATCATCTGGTTGCCATTGATTGCATAAATCTTGACATCATCACCAATAATCATGCGTTGATTAGCAGCGTCAAAGCTAACCTGCTTGATTTCTTGTTCCCCGTCAGTTTCTACCTGAGTCCAGGTGCCAGTTGTTTCAGTTACCACTAAAATGATGCGGTCTCCTTCGTCCTGACCAGTATAAGTTCCATCAATATTAGTTGGTTGAGCCTCGGGCGCATTTTGTGAAGAACTTGTCGTTACCTGGTTTGTATTTTCTGTGGAAGATGAAGCAGCAGATTGTGATTGCTGAGTTTGTTGTGTTTGCGGTTGAGCTGCTGGTTATTGAACCTGTTGAACTCTTTGTGAACAAGCTACTAAGAGACTAAGACTTGCTAGAGAGGTCAATTTATCTGCTCATGCCCCAGTATGTTGCTCCGTACTTCTGAGATAAAATAGAGAGACCCTGTAATGAATAACAAGTCCTTGGTATCGGCTCTTTCTTCAAAACTGCTGATAAATTCTCGATAAGAGGGAATTACATGGTAACCTGTTACATCTGTCTCATCCAGAGAACCTTGATAGTCAAAACCAGTCACCTTGAGTTCCACCTGAGGCAAATTCTCAGTCAGATAAGCCAACATCCCTTGATAATCCTTCCGTTTCAAGGCTCCAAATAGGATTCGAGGACGATATCCTTCCTGCTCTTTTTCTTTGACAAACTCCACCAGGCGAGTCAAGGCAGGGAGGTTATGGGCACCGTCCAAGTATATCTGCGGACGAATACGCTCCAAACGCCCAGCCCAATGGGTCTTCTCCAAAGCCTGTCTTACAACCTGCTCATCAACAGCTTCCTTTCTTTCTCCCATAAAAAGAAGAAACGTTTGTAGCGCCAAGGCCGCATTTTCCTGCTGATAAGCTCCTTCTAAACCTATTTTCAACTGTGAAAGGTTACCCAAAGAGCTTGAAAAATCCCCATTCAGCATTGAAAAATCCTGACCTGCCTGGTAAAGGTCAACAGCTAAAGAGGCTGCTTTTTTCTGACAGACAAGTCTAGCTTCTGAAGGCAACTTAGCAATCACTGCCTTTTTACCAGCCTTGAAAATACCAGCTTTCTGCTCTGCAATTGCTGCTATACTGTCACCCAGAGTCTCCTGATGGTCAAGTCCGATGGAGGTGATGACAGCAAGCTCTCCAGTTACCACATTAGTCGTGTCAAGTAAGCCGCCAATTCCCACTTCTAGTAAAACCAAATCCACCTCTTGCTCCCTAAAATAAAGAAAAGCAATCAAGGTCAGCAATTCAAAAAAGGACAACTGGTCATGGGTTTGCAGAAGCGTTTTTTCCATCTCCTTGACCTGCTCAGCTAAACGGATGAAGTCTGTGTCTGCTATAGGTTGCCCACTAATGCAGATTCGGTCATTGATAGAGACGATATGAGGGGAGGTAAAGGTCGCAACTTTTTTGCCATGCCCCATAAATAACTCCCTCATAAAAGCAATGGTAGATCCTTTTCCATTAGTCCCGGTTACATGGATAATAGGATAAGACTTCTCGGGATTCCCCAATAAATCCACCGCTTGTTGCATTCGGCCCAAACCTGATCGAAAATTCAAACCAATCCGACTATGGAGCCATTCTTCTACTTCAAACATATACATCTCCTTGACAAAAGTCTAATCAATTATCTCGCAAAATTCTGTAGATAACAAAAAATGAGGTCAGGATTTTCGTCCCAACCTCTTACCTGGTTAGCTAATAACTAGCTACTATGAATATTAACTTGGGCTAAAAACATCCACTGGATGTGCCAACTCTTCCAATTTCTAGGAGTTGGAGTGATACAGTCTCCCAGACTTACTTACGGTCTTTATTTTTAGCGTAAGGCTAAAAACGTCCCCCGGACTTACCAGTTCTCTCTTATTTAAAGGAACTGGGGTAAAAACATCCACTGGATATGCCTGCGTTTCTATTTTCTAGCGCAGGGCTAAACACGTCCACTGGACGTTCCAACTCTTCCAATTTCTAGGAGTTGGGGTGATACAGTCTCCCAGACTTACCAGCTCTATCTTATTTCAAGGAGCTGGGCTAAAAACGTCCCCCGGACTTACCAGTTCTCTCTTATTTTAAGGAACTGGGGTAAAAATGTTCACTGAACATTTTTACTCCTCCATAAAACTATTGAAGACTTCTTCAATCATGTTCCATTCGTCTTCTGAGTCTTCTGGGATTGGTTGCAATTCGCCTTCTGTTCCATCTTCGTTTTCGATGAATGAGTAAGCTTGGATTTCAACTTGTCCGTCTTCGTCTTCTTCTGCGTTAACTGGTACTAGAAGAACATAGTTTTTGCCAAATTCTTCTTTTCCGTCAATCGTCAAAAGGATTTCAAACAAGGTTTCATTTCCTTGCTCATCTACTAGTGTAATTAATTCACGTTCTTCGTGGTCGTGGTTATGATCGTGTGACATAGCCTCTCCTTTATATTAAAATTTTCTATCTAAATAATTTTGTAAAATCAGCTGAGCTGCTAACTTATCAATGACTTTCTTACGCTTATTGCGACTGATATCTGCTTGTTCAATCAACATGCGCTCAGCAGCCACTGTTGTCAAGCGTTCATCTTGATAGTCTACTGGTAAACCAAAAAGCTCTTCTAGCTTTGCTCCGTATGCTTGACTAGCTTCCACGCGCGGTCCGCTTGTATTATTCATGTTTTTAGGCAAGCCCACTACAAATCGTTCCACCTTATAAGTATCAACCAACTCCTTAACGCGGTCAAAACCAAATTGGCCTTGCTCCTCATTGATTTGGATGATTTCAAGCCCTTGAGCTGTAAAACCGAGCGGATCGCTAATAGCCACCCCTACCGTTTTTGAACCGACGTCCAATCCCATAATTCTCATAGGTTATAGATCGACTCCTTGTCCTTTAAGGTAGTAGCGGACCAATTCCTCAACGATTTCATCACGCTCATACTTACGGATTTGATTTCGTGCATTATTATAACGAGGAACGTAGGCAGGGTCTCCACTCAATACGTAACCTACGATTTGGTTAATTGGGTTGTAGCCCTTATCGTTCAACGAAGCATAGACATCAGTCAAAGTTTCGCTAATTTCTTTTTTATTGGAATCGTCCAATTTAAAACGTACTGTTTCTTCAGTAAATCCCATTCTAACACCCTCTTTCCTTAGAATAGTACCATTATAGCATAATTCCTTACCTTCTACAATTCAGGCAGTCTATTTATTTGGATTTTCTATTGTTCTGTCGCACCATTTGCCAATCTGTCTGAAATATACTTGCTTGGTTCATTCTTCAGGAGATTTTCTAAACCAATGTTCTTCAAATATTCTAACTGAGAAGCCTTCTTGACATCCAAAACTTGAAAATCAAAACTAGTCGTTGTTTGAAGTTCGGTTGCACTCAATAGTTTAGTTTCAAGCTTAAATCCTGCTAATTTACGAGCTTCTATGATAGCCTCATCCTTCTCCTCTGCCTCCAGAAGAGCTTTTTGAGTTTCTTCCACTCCGTGTTGGTCAATATAGGTCTTCAACTCATCTGAGACTGGACGCTTTTGTTGAATGGTTAAGTTCAAAAAAGTCTTGTCTTTATAAGTAATGGTTTGAGTTTGCTGGCTACCATCATCTGACTTGGGCAAGACCAAAGTCTTGGTCACAACTGTATTCTTCTCGGCATTTTCAATAACTGGCAACGCCGACTGAAGCGTATCCTTTTCTGTTTTTGTAGCTGTTCCAGTTTCTTTTTTCTGTCCGCAACCAACCAGGACAAAAAGGAAAGCTAGGCTAACAAGAACTATTTTTTTCATTTCTTTCTTCTTTCTTTTTGAAATTAAAATAAGACTGGGAGTTGCTCCCAGCCTTGATGTTTATAGAGCTGCACGCAAACGTGCTTCTGCATTTTCTACATTACGGACAGAGCGTGGTAGGAAGGCACGAATATCGTCTTCCTTGTAGCCAACTTGCAGACGTTTTTCATCCACAAGAATTGGGCTCTTTAAAATTCTCGGTGTTTCCATAATCAGATTGAGGACTTCGTTGACACTCAAATCTTCAATATCCACTCCAAGGGCTTTGGCATAGCGATTTTTAGATGAAACGATGCTGGCTATTCCGTTATCTGTTTTAGTTAGAATATCCAGTAATTCTTCTCTCGTAATTCCTTCTTTACCAAGGTTTTGTTCTTTATAACTTAACTGGTGGGCATTGAGCCAGGTTTTTGCTTTTTTACAGCTAGTACAACTTGAGACTGTATAAATTTTAATCATGTACCTACCCCTTTCGCTACATGTTACTATCAGTTTAGTCTATTATACCATAAAAAACATCCGACTTGCGACCTATTTTTAAATTTTTTTGACTTTTTTCGTCATTTTCGTACTTTTTTCTTGACAAAATGAAATTTACAGCCATTCTTGATATTTTTTGATATAGATTTTTTTCACAATTGTCACGCTAATCATATACAAAATAATGATGAAAAGTAAAAAGATGAAATAAATCGGTTTTAAAGGAGTTAGATGGAGAAGGCTAGCTAGTGGACTGTAGGGAAGGAAGGTCACAAAGGCTGCAGCCAATAAGGTTGTCACAAGGACTAGCCAAGCTGGACGACTTTGTAAAAAGGGAATTTTGGCTGAACGCAGCATATGGATAACCATAGTTTGTGACCACATAGACTCGATAAACCAACCTGTCTGGAACAAGACAATAAAGCCTACGGCCGACTCTGCTCCATGAACATAGGCATGACCTGTCGTCATGGGTACAATGATAAAATAGAGCAAAATAAAGGTCAAAATATCAAAGGCAGAAGAGATAGGCCCCATCCAAACCATGAAACGTGTGATGGACTTGGCTTCCCAGGTATGCGGATTTCTCAAAAAATCTTTGTCCACCTTGTCAAAAGGCAAGGCAATGCAAGACAAATCATAAACTAGATTTAGGATAATCAAATGGACTGGTGCCATTGGTAAAAAGGGTAAAAAGATTCCAGAGACCAATAGGGATAAGATATTTCCAAAATTAGAACTCACTGTCATTTTGATATATTTGGTCATATTGGCATAGACCTTACGCCCTTCAACAAGTCCTTTTTCAAGCACCATGAGATCCTTATCAAGTAGGATAACATCAGCTGTTTCTTTGGCAATATCTACTGCTGTATCAACAGAAATCCCAACATCTGCTACTTTCATAGAAGGGGCATCATTGATTCCATCTCCCATATAGCCAACAGCATGACCATTGGCTTTAAATTGCAAAATAATCCTTGCTTTTTGGTCAGGAGAAAGTTTGGCAAAGACTGTTACCTCCTCTACAGCTTGGGCCAATTCTTGATTACTCATCTGGTCAATTTCAGACCCTAACAGCATCTGATTAATATCTAATCCAACCTTTTCACAGACTGCTTGGGTAACTTTTTCATTGTCTCCCGTCAAAATCTTTGTTTGAACCCCATGCTCTAACAGAGCCTTAATTGCTGGTGCTGCAGATGGTTTAGGAGGATCTAGGAAGGCTAAATAACCAGTTAGAATCATATCCCCTTCATCATCAACTGTATAGGCATGACCTTCCTTCAAACCTGACTTATAGGCCACTCCTAAGACACGCAAACCTTGTTGATTTAGTTGTCGGACTTCTGCTAAAATTTCTTCTCTAATAACATCTGTCAAGGGAGTAGTCACTCCTTGGTATTCCGCATAACTGGAAATCGTCAACATTTCCTCTAGGGCACCCTTGGTTACCAAACTAACAACTTCGTGTTCATCCTTAACGATAACACTCATCCGTCTACGTTCAAAATCAAAGGGAAGCTCATCTATTTTTTGAAAAGTTTGAGCCAGATTTTGCAAGAGGGCGTGTTCTTTTGCTTCCTTTTCAGTCCGTTTGATGATGGCTCTGTCCATCAAATTTTTCAAGCCCGTTTGAAAATAAGAATTGAGATAAGCTCGTCTCAAGACGGTCAAATCCAAGCGTCCGTGGATGTCCAAGGGATATTCAAGGACAATCTCGTCTTGGGTTAGAGTTCCTGTCTTATCTGTACACAAAATATCAATCGCCCCTAAGTCCTGTATGGCATTGAGTTTCTTGATAACCACTTTTTCCTTGGCCATAATGATGGAGCCTTTTGCTAGACTGGCCGTGATAATCATAGGAAGCATCTCAGGTGTCAATCCAACACCAACACTCAAAGCAAATACGCCAGCTTCTAACCAATCTCCATCTGTCAAGCCATTGGACAAGAAAACGATGGGAACCATGACCAACATCAAGCGAATCAGGAGCCAAGAAATACTATTCATCTCCCGCTCAAACGAAGTAGGCTCATCATAGGTGTTCAAAGTCTGCTCAATGGCCCCCATCATGGTATCATCACCAACTGCTAAAACCACGGCCTTGGCACTACCAGACAAGACATTGGTTCCCATAAAGGCGAGCGCTTCTGCTTCTAGCAGACTATCAGATTGTTGAACTGTTGCCTTGGTCAAGGCCAATTTTTCAACCGATTCACTTTCACCTGTCAAGCCCGACTGTTGTACAAAGAAATCGCGCGACTCAAATAAAAGAAGATCTGCTGGAATCATGTCTCCAGCGCTTAATTTAACCACGTCACCCACTACCAAATCATCGATAGGTACTTCTTGGATTTCTCCTTGACGAATGACAGTCGCTGTGTTGACAATCATTTTTGATAGATTGGTCGCAGCCTTATCACTACGGAGTTCTTGAACAAAGCGTATGCCACCAGAAATGAGGACTAGGACAACGATGATAATAGAAGTCGTCGGATCTTCTTGACCTGGTTTTGCCAACCAGACATTGGTCACCAAGGAAATCACGGCGATGACCAGCAAGATGATTGTAAAAGGATTGATAATGGATTCGTAAATCTTTTTGAGGATACTGTCTTCTTGACCCTTTGTGATGGTATTTTCGCCATATAGGTCACGATTTTTCTCCACCTGCTCCTCAGTCAAGCCTGTTAGACTTGTCTTATAAAAAGATAGAGTTTCGTTTAAAGATGTCTGAATAGCTGTTGCTAATCTTTCTTTTGTAGTTTTCATTGGTTTCTCCTATCTGTATGAATGATGTGTTTCATACACAGAGACCAATCACTTTATAAGGGCAGAACGACACAAATCAGCGATTGGCTGTGTATGTGCGGTTCCGGATGATCGTCAATTTGCATCGTCTATCTCCTTTCTTTGTTTTAAACAGTAGAAAATCCCACCATAAAATGGCAGGATTAAAAAACTAATTATCTGTTTTTCGTTCAAGCTTTAACTCCATAGGGCAATGTAATGAACTTAGTCTTGGCCTTCGCGACCAGGACTGTTGACCAACGAGTAGTGTCTCCACTGCTTTGCGGTAGTCATCCGTATCCCTATGGTAGCCTCACCTACCGTTTTCGTCTTTCAGTATAAACCTTTAAAATTTAAAAGTCAATCATTTGAGTTGTTTAACTCTTAAATAACTATCAACTCTTTTGGAGCAAGGGTCAATAATTCACAACCTGTCTCTGTAATCAGAATATCATCCTCGATACGAACGCCATATTTACCTTCGATATAGATACCTGGTTCATCGGTCAAGGCCATACCTGCCTTAATAGTTTCTGTAGAAGTCTGGCTAAAGTATGGTTCCTCATGGATATCCAGTCCAATACCGTGTCCTATACCGTGGGTAAAGTAGTCGCCATAGCCTGCCTCGATGATAATATCACGAGGAATTTTGTCAAAGTCACGGAAACCTAAGCCAGCCTTAGCCTGATCAATCAAGGCTTGGTTGGCTTTTAGAACTGTATTGTAAATCTCTGCTTGCTCATCTCTGACATGCCCCAAGTAGATAGTTCGTGTCATATCGCTGACATAGTGGTCATAAAGGCAACCGAAATCCATGGTGATAGCCTCTCCTAGTTGTACTGGTTTATGCATAGGATGGGCATGGGGTTTGGAAGAGTTGATTCCGCTAGCTAAGATAGTGTCAAAAGACAAGCCAGATGCTCCCAACTCACGCATGCGGAAGTCAAGGAAGTTGGCAATCTCAATCTCAGTCTTTCCTGGCTTAATAAAGTCAAGCGCATCGCGGAAAGCTTGGTCTGAGATAGAACAAGCCTTACGAATAGCTGCAATCTCCACTTCATCCTTAATCATTCGAAGACCTTCGACAAACTGAGTTTGTGGAAGCAAATCAATTCCCTCAAAGGTTGCCTGCATACGGTGATAATAAGAGACTGAAATCTCATCCTCAAAACCAATTCGAGACAAGCCCATGTCCTTAACAATGCCTGCAATGACAGCTAATTCATCGCGGTCAGCTACAATCTCAAAGCCACTGGTTTCTTGCTTGGCTGCAATGATATAGCGAGAGTCTGTCACCAAGACCTGACGGTCACGGCTGATAAAAACTGTTCCATTTGAACCCCAAAAACCAGTCAAGTAGTAGACGTTTTTAAGGTTATTAATGATGATACCATCTAGTTCTTTTTCTTGCATTTTAGCTAGAAATGCTTGTACGCGTTTATTCATGATGTAATTTTCCTTTCAAATACTGTCCTGTGTAGCTGGCTTGGTTAGCAGCTACTTCTTCTGGAGTTCCTGTTGCGATGATGGTTCCACCACCGACACCGCCCTCAGGTCCCAAGTCAATAATATGGTCTGCCGTCTTAATAACATCTAGATTGTGCTCGATAACAAGGACTGTATTGCCATCGTCAACAAAGCGAGCCAAGACTTTAAGCAAGCGAGCGATATCCTCTGTATGGAGTCCTGTCGTCGGCTCATCCAGAATGTAGAAAGATTTTCCTGTCGATCGTTTGTGGAGTTCACTAGCCAGCTTCATACGCTGGGCTTCTCCTCCAGAAAGGGTGGTAGCTGGTTGCCCTAGCGTTACATATCCCAGTCCCACATCCTTGATGGTCTGGAGTTTACGTTGAATCTTTGGAATGTGCTGGAAGAATTCCACCGCATCGTTGACGGTCATATCCAAGACCTGCGAGATATTTTTTTCCTTGTAGTGGACTTCTAGGGTTTCACTGTTGTAGCGGGTCCCGTGGCAAACTTCACAAGCCACATAAACATCTGGCAAGAAGTGCATCTCAATCTTGATGATCCCATCACCTGAGCAGGCTTCACAGCGACCACCCTTGACGTTGAAACTGAAACGCCCTTTCTTGTAGCCTCGAATCTTGGCTTCGTTTGTCTGGGCAAAGAGGTCACGTATATCGTCAAAAACTCCCGTATAGGTAGCAGGGTTAGACCTCGGCGTTCGTCCGATAGGGCTCTGATCAATATCAATCAAGCGGTCGACATGCTCAATCCCTGTAATCGTCTTGAATTTACCAGGCTTGTCTGAATTACGGTTGAGCTTCTGGGCAATAGCTTTTTTGAGAATGCTATTGATTAGGGTCGATTTTCCTGAACCTGATACACCTGTCACCGCGATGAATTTTCCTAGTGGGAATCGAACAGTAATATTTTGCAAGTTGTTCTCACGCGCTCCTGTCACTTCTATAAAACGACCATTACCGACACGACGCTCTTCTGGTACTGGAATGGCACGTTTGCCTGACAAGTACTGACCTGTGATAGACTTGCTATTGCGAGCAACCTGCTTGGGCGTACCCGCAGCAACAATCTCCCCACCAAAAACACCCGCACCAGGACCAACGTCAATCAGATAATCCGCTTCGCGCATGGTATCTTCATCATGTTCCACCACAATGAGTGTATTACCCAAGTCACGCATCTTTTTGAGACTGGCAATAAGACGGTCATTGTCCCTCTGGTGAAGACCAATTGACGGCTCATCTAGGATATAGAGGACACCTGATAGGTTAGAACCAATCTGGGTTGCCAAGCGAATACGCTGACTTTCCCCACCTGAAAGGGTTCCTGCCGAACGAGACAGGGTCAGATAGTTAAGACCCACGTTATTAAGGAAGGTCAAACGATCCTTGATTTCCTTGAGAATAGGACGAGCAATGATGGCTTCATTTTCAGATAAGGTTAGCTGACTCACCAATTCCAAGTGATCTGCAATAGACAGGTCTGAAATTTCTCCGATATGTGGCCCTTGCTCACCACCCACGCGGACAGATAAGGCCTGGTCATTGAGGCGATAACCATGACAAGTTCCGCAGGTCAGCTCATTCATGTAGAGGCGCATCTGGGTGCGAGTGTAGTCGCTGTTTGTCTCGTGATAGCGACGCTTGATATTATTGACAACTCCCTCAAAAGGAATGTCAATATCACGCACACCGCCAAATTCATTCTCATAGTGGAAATGGAATTCCTTGCCATCTGAGCCGTAGAGAATCAAGTTTTTGTCTTCTTCTGACAAGTCCTCAAAAGGCTTATCCATATCCACTCCAAAGGCCGTCATAGCCTGCTCTAGCATGTTTGGATAGTAGTTGGATGAGATAGGATTCCAAGGTGCTAGCGCTCCCTCACGTAGCGTTTTGCTGGCATCTGGCACTACTAGGTCGATATCCACCTCCAGCTTGATGCCCAAGCCGTCACATTCACTACAAGAACCAAAAGGTGCATTGAAAGAGAAGAGACGTGGCTCTAACTCTGGAACAGTAAATCCACAAACTGGGCAGGCATAATGCTCAGAGAAGAGCAACTCAGAGTCGTCCATAGTGTCGATAATGACATAACCTTCTGCAATACGAAGGGCAGCCTCAATGGAATCAAAGAGACGACTACGGATACCCTCCTTGATAACAATACGGTCAACCACGACATCAATATTGTGTTGCTTGCTCTTGGACAACTCTGGCACTTCGGTCACATCATAGACTTCCCCATCCACACGAACACGAACATACCCATCTTTCTGAATCTTTTCAACAACGCTCTTGTGCTGTCCTTTTTTCTTACGGATGACTGGGGCTAAGATTTGCAGGCGCTGGCGTTCTGGCAACTCTAAGACCTTATCCACGATTTGCTCCACAGAAGAAGCTTTAATAGCCCCGTGTCCGTTGATACAGTAAGGCGTCCCCACACGCGCGTAGAGGAGACGCAGATAGTCATTGATTTCAGTCGTTGTTCCCACCGTCGAGCGAGGGTTTTTGCTAGTCGTTTTCTGGTCGATGGAAATAGCTGGACTGAGACCATCAATGGCATCTACATCAGGCTTCTCCATATTTCCCAAAAACTGACGGGCATAGGCTGACAAACTCTCCACATAGCGACGTTGTCCCTCCGCATAGAGGGTATCAAAGGCCAGACTGGATTTCCCTGAACCTGACAAGCCTGTCACGACAACCAGCTTGTCACGTGGAATCTCCACATCAATATTTTTTAAATTATGGGCACGCGCCCCATGAATGACAATTTTATCTTGCATCTTTGTTCTTTCTAGTCCATTATTGCTTACCATTATACCAAAAAAAGTGAGATTCTATTACCCAAAAGGCCGATTTTGTAGTATAATAGTACGGTGTGAAAAAATCTGAAAAATGAGAAAGGATAAGGGATATGAAACAAGTTTTTCTCTCTACAACAACTGAATTTAAAGAGATCGATACGCTTGAACCGGGTACTTGGATCAATCTCGTCAATCCGACTCAAAATGAATCACTCGAAATCGCTAACGCCTTCGATATTGATATTGCCGACCTCCGAGCACCGCTCGATGCGGAAGAAATGTCTCGTATTACGATTGAAGACGAGTATACCCTGATTATCGTAGACGTGCCGGTCACAGAAGAAAGAAATAATCGCACCTACTATGTAACCATCCCGCTTGGTATTATCATCACAGAGGAAACCATTATCACTACGTGTTTGGAACCATTACCGGTCCTCGATGTCTTTATCAACCGTCGATTGCGTAATTTCTACACGTTCATGCGTTCGCGTTTTATCTTCCAGATTCTCTATCGCAATGCAGAGCTTTACCTAACAGCCCTTCGTTCAATCGACCGTAAGAGTGAGCAAATCGAAAGTCAACTGCATCAATCAACTCGTAATGAAGAATTGATTGAGCTCATGGAATTGGAAAAAACCATCGTCTATTTCAAGGCTTCCCTCAAAACAAATGAGCGTGTGATTAAGAAATTGACCAGCTCAACCAGCAATATCAAGAAATACCTTGAGGACGAAGACCTGCTTGAAGATACCCTGATTGAAACCCAGCAGGCCATCGAGATGGCAGACATTTATGGAAACGTCTTACATTCTATGACAGAGACCTTCGCCTCTATCATTTCTAACAACCAGAACAACATCATGAAAACCTTGGCCCTTGTGACCATCGTTATGTCCATCCCAACCATGGTCTTTTCTGCCTACGGGATGAACTTTAAGGATAATGAAATCCCCCTAAACGGAGAGCCAAATGCTTTCTGGTTAATCGTCTTTATCGCCTTTGCTATGAGTGTCTCGCTCACTCTCTATCTCATCCATAAAAAATGGTTCTAAGAGGAGTTCCTATGTCTCAGATTGATCTACAAAAATTAACAAAGAAAAACCAAGAATTTGTCCACATCGCTACCCAACAATTCATCAAAGATGGGAAAACAGACGCTGAAATCAAGGCTATTTTTGAGGAAGTCATTCCTCAAATTCTTGAAGAGCAAGCCAAGGGTACGACTGCTCGTTCCCTCTATGGCGCACCGACCCATTGGGCTCATAGTTTCACTGTCAAGGAACAATATGAAAAAGAGCATCCAAAAGAAAATGATGATCCAAAACTCATGATTATGGACTCAGCTCTTTTCATCACTAGCCTCTTTGCCCTCGTCAGCGCCCTCACAACCTTCTTCTCAGCAGATCAAGCTATCGGTTACGGTTTGATTACCCTCCTATTAGTTGGACTGGTTGGGGGATTTGCCTTCTACTTGATGTACTACTTTGTTTACCAATACTATGGACCAGATATGGATCGCAGTCAACGCCCACCTTTCTGGAAATCTGTACTGGTTATCCTAGCTTCTATGTTCCTTTGGTTGCTTGTCTTCTTTGCAACAAGCTTCCTACCAGCTAGCCTTAACCCAGTACTTGCTCCAGTGCCACTGGCTATTATCGGAGCAGCCCTCCTAGCCCTTCGCTTCTATCTCAAGAAACGCTTGAATATCCGTAGCGCAAGCGCAGGACCAACACGCTATTAAGAATAAGAAAACGATAAAAGCAACTGCAGGCGCGGTTGCTTTTTCACTTACTTTTTTGATTTTAAAGTATTCTTCTGACATCTCACATAGCTTTCTCTTATCTTTTGTGATAAAATAGGCTCAATCTATTTCTAGGAGGAAGAAATATGGTTTCTACTATTGGTATTGTTAGTTTATCTAGTGGCATTATCGGAGAGGACTTTGTCAAACACGAAGTGGACTTGGGTGTCCAACGTCTCAAGGACCTGGGACTCAATCCTATCTTTTTGCCCCATTCGCTAAATGGATTAGACTTTATCAAGAACCATCCTGAAGCGCGTGCGGAGGATTTGATGCAGGCCTTTTCGGACGATAGCATCGACATGATCCTATGCGCCATCGGTGGGGATGATACCTATCGTTTGTTGCCCTACCTTTTTGAAAATGACCAACTACAAAAGGTTATCAAACAAAAGATTTTTCTTGGCTTCTCAGATACAACCATGAACCATCTCATGTTGCATAAACTAGGTGTTAAAACTTTTTATGGGCAATCCTTTTTAGCGGACATTTGTGAATTGGACAAGGAAGTGCTGACCTATAGCCTCCACTACTTTAAAGAATTGATTGAGACGGGAAGAATCTCAGAAATCCGCCCTAGCAATGTTTGGTATGAGGAAAGGACTGACTTCAGTCCCAAGGCTCTGGGGACACCTCGTGTCAGTCATGCAAATATCGGTTTTGAGTTGTTGCAAGGAAATGCCCAGTTTGAGGGAAAAATCCTCGGTGGTTGCCTCGAATCCCTCTACGATATCTTTGACAACTCTCGATACACAGATAGCACGGAGCTCTGCCAAAAATATAAACTTTTCCCTGACTTGTCAGACTGGGAAGGAAAAATCCTCTTGCTAGAAACAAGCGAAGAAAAGCCTGAGCCGGAAGACTTCAAAAAGATGTTACGGACTTTAAAGGACAATGGTATATTCGAGGTAATCAGTGGACTCTTGGTCGGAAAACCTATGGATGAAACTTTCTATGACGACTATAAAGAGGCACTATTGGATATCATTGATAGCAATATCCCGATTGTCTATAATTTGAATGTCGGCCACGCAACTCCAAGAGCAATTGTCCCCTTCGGAGTTCACGCCTATGTAGATGCAAAGGAGCAAATCATTCGCTTTGACTATAACAAAAAATAAATAGTTTCTCTATTTTTGTGCTTTTGTATTCGTTTTCGTTACAATTTGTATCTGAATTTATTGCATTTCGCTAATTTCTATGATATCCTTTTGAAGGAGGTGTATATGACAAAACAAAAAATTAATCGAATCGTAGGTTCTATTGGTGCCTTTATTGGAATTATAGTATTTATTGCCTACATACCTCAAATTATCGCTAATTTACAGGGAAATAAAGCTCAACCATTTCAACCTTTATCAGCTGCTATATCTTGCTTAATCTGGGTTATTTATGGATGGACAAAGGAACCTAAGAAGGATTGGATACTAATCATTCCAAATTCAGCTGGTGTTATTTTAGGTGGAATCACTTTTTTGACTTCACTCTAACAAATCTAATAGTATATATAAAAAGCTGGGAAAAGTTTCTCAGCTTTTTTCTATATTCTATTCTCAGATATGCGAGTTACCTGTACACACTAATGACCGCTTTTCCACTCACAATCGTTCTCATGGTCATCAACCAGGCCTGCTGCTTGTAAAAAAGACAAGACGGCGACTGGGCCTGTGAACTTGAAGCCTCGTTTTTTGAAATCTTTAGCTAATTTCTCAGACAAAGGTGTTTTAGCTGGGGCTTGGCGATAATCAGGAATATCGTTAACGACAGTTTTCCCCTCAACAAAAGACCAAAGATAGGCATCAAAAGAGGCATATTCTGCCTGTAGTCGTAGAAAGGCTTGGGCGTTAGCGCGTGTAGCAAAAATCTTGGCTCTATTTCGGATGATGGCTGAATTATCCAGCAAAGCTTCCAATTCGGTGTCAGTCATCTCTGCGACCACTTGAATTTGATAGCCATGAAATGCTTCTCGGAAAGCTTGACGTTTGTTTAGTACCGTTTCCCAAGACAGGCCTGCCTGATAGGTTTCCATACACAACAACTCAAACAATGCTTGGTCATCATGGAGGGGCTGCCCCCACTCCTCATCATGATAGGCAATGTAGAGCTGATTGGTCATCTTGACCCACGAACAACGTTTTGTCATGCTCTGCTCCTATTTGACCAACATTTTAAGGGCCGACTTGATATAGTTCTCAGCTGTATCTGTCGTTCCTTCGAAGAATTTCTTGATTTTCTTGAGTTCGGTCGCCTTGTAGCCCAGAGCTAGCATGGCTTCCATAGCTTCTTCCAGTTCTTTGTTTTCAGCGCTTGCTTGCACTGCCACCTTAGCAGGAAGGTCATCTCCTGCAACTACTACCTTGCCTTCCAAGTCCAACACCATCTGCTGGGCTGTTTTCTTACCAATTTTAGGGAACTTAGTCAAGTAGGTGATGTTCTTGGTTTCAATGGCTTGAACCAAGCCAGCATTGTCATCAGCAGCGATAATAGCAAGGGCTGATACAGGACCAATCCCAGAGACCGAAATCAGACTGAGAAAGAGCTTTTTCTCGTCTTCTGAGCGAAATCCATAAAGCAGATGGGCATCCTCACGCACAACCTGATGCACATAAATTTGAGCTTCTTGATTGACCTGTCCTGAGTAGGCATAAGGATTGGCCACATGCAGGATATAACCGATACCGTTGGTTTCAAGAACAATGTATTTAGCAGTGATTTTGGTAATGATTCCTTTTAGATATTCGTACATAGTTTTCCTTTTAGTTTAATATTTCCCCAACTCACGGAGACTGGTGTGATTTTCCTGAATACGTCGGAACATCTTTTCCATATCCGACTTGGTAAAATGCACCAAAACAGGACGTCCGTGGGGACAGTTATAGGGATTGTCACATTGAGAGAGCTGATAAAGGAGCTGTCTAGCTGAATGGTCATCGATACGATGGTTGGCCTTTATAGACCGCTTGCAAGACATCATGATAGCCAGCTCTGCCCGGTATTTCTTGATAGAAACTTCCTTGGTTAAAAGGAGCATGTCGCACATTTCATAGATGCCTGATTCAATCTCTTCTTCTGCCATCCAAATAGGATGTTCACGTAAGATAAATTGATTTTCTCCGTACTCTGCTAGAAAGACGCCCACTTCCTCTAAGAGAGGCATTCTTTCCTTGAGACGAAGGGCATCATCCGCTGGAAATTCAAAGATATAGGGCACTAGGAGTTGCTGTTGACTTTGGTCAACATTGCCAATGCTTTCACGGTACTCTTCGTACTTAACCCGTTCCTGAGCCGCATGTTGGTCTATGATATAGAGCCCATCTCGTCCTTGGGCAAAGAGATAAGTCCCGTGCATTTGCCCGAAAAATTCCAACTCTGGGAAGCTGGATGATTCTTCTCGCTCCAGCTTATCATAGACTTTATCCAGACTGGCTAGGTCTAACTCCGGATGGTCTAATTGGTCATAGTTAGCAGGCTTTCTCTCTGCAAAATGCAGTTTTGCTGGCTTGGTCAGCTGATCCAAGGTTTCCTTGGCAAATAAAGTTAAATCCTGTCCTTCATCAGTCAATTCTACCTGATAATCAGCTACTTCAGCTTGACTAGGTCTTGTCGGCTCAGTTTTCTCATAGTAGAGCGTATTTTCTTTGAGTGGGAGAATAGTTTGCTCCACCTTCTCACGATTGCGCACAGTCGATTTGGCAAGATTTTCCAAGGCATCTGGTATCAAGGTTTGTTCCTTGAGACTGTTTGCAATAGCTTCTGAAACCAAGGCCATCAATTCTTTTTCCTTGGAAATCCGCACCTCTTGCTTGGTTGGATGCACATTGACATCCGCTAGATAAGGGTCGATATGAATATGAATGACAGCCAGTGGAAAACGGCCTACCATGAGCTTACTACCATAGCCGTCAAGAATAGCACGATTGAGTAAAAAGTTCTTGATATAACGGCCATTGATGAAGAGACTGATATAGTTGCGGTTGGCTCTAGTTAACTCAGGCAAGGACACAAAACCTGAAATTTCGAAATCAAGGTCAGAATTCTCAATTTCAATCATCTTCTTGGCACTCGCCAAACCGTAAATCCCTGCAATAGCTTGACGCAGTTGACCAGTCCCAGCTGTCCGCGTCATTTCCTTGCCATCACTAATCAAACTGAAGGAAATCTCAGGATGGGCCAAGCCCAAACGGTTAACAATATCAATGATATGAGACAGCTCTGCTTGCTGGCTCTTCATATACTTGAGACGGGCAGGCGTGTTGAAAAAAAGGTCCTCCACACAAACCTTGGTTCCCACAGGACTAGTCGCTGGGATGACTTCCTCAACTTCACCCCCACGCGCAACGAGCTTGGTTCCATGACTCGCACCATCCACAGCTGTCAACAGAGTCAAGACACTGACAGACGCGATAGAAGGAAGGGCTTCACCACGAAAACCAAGCGTCCGAATCCGAAAGAGGTCTGCTTGATTTTTTATCTTACTGGTCGCATGACGACGCAGGGCCAATTCCACCTCATCGTGGGCAATTCCATGACCATTATCTGTGATTTGAATTTTCTTGAGACCAGCTTCCTCAATCTCAATGATAATCTGACTAGAACCCGCGTCAATGGCATTTTCTACCAGCTCCTTAACAACGCTAGCTGGACGCTCGATAACCTCTCCAGCTGCAATCTGGTTTGCCAGCACCTCTGGCAATTCAATAATATGAGACATCTTTCAGCCCCTTTCTGTATCTGTTTTCCTAGAAATTGATTAGTGCTATTATACCATATTTCAGATAGGACAGAAAAGCTAGCACCACATAGAAGCCAAATCCCTCCACATAGACAAAGTCCCTTGCCAGGGGGCATAAAATAGTGGTATACTCAATAAAAATCAAAGAGCAAACTAGAAAGCTAGGCGCAGACAGTACTTTAGTACGGCAAGACGACGCTGACGTGGTTTGAATTTGATTTTTGAAGAGTATTAATAAAGACGTACAAGAAGTGAGATTAATTTTGTATGAAAAACAAGGAGAGAAATTTATGAAAGTAGAACTACAGATTAGTGAAACTTACGAAGAGGAAAAGCTGATTGTTCAAGCACCTCAGCCGACAGATAAAATCCAGAAAGTCATCGAGTTCGCAGAAAATCTGGATCTAACAGAAAAAATCAAAGGGAAAATCAATAATCAGGTCTATCTAGTCGAGATTGTCAAGATTCAACGATTCTATATCGAGAATCGGAAGGTTCTAGCAGAAACCGCGAGTCAGACCTACAGCATTGATTTGCGACTCTATCAGGTCCTTGAACTCTTGCCAACCAATTTTATCCAAATTTCCCAATCAGAAATCATCAATATCAACTCCATCTCTCATCTCAACCTCACCCCCAACGGCCTAGTAGAAATTTTCTTGAAAAACGAAAGCTTCACCTACTCTTCACGCCGTTATCTAAAAACCATCAAGGAGAAATTAGAACTATGAAAAAACAAATCTTCCACGACGCAGCTACTGGTGTTCTTATCGGCCTCATCCTCTCTATCATCTTTTCACTCATTTATGCACCAAGTACCTACGCCCCGTTAAGTCCCGACTCTCTCATCGGCCAAGTGATGGCTCAACATCAGGTTCACGGTGCCCTGGTCTTGCTCTACTGTACTCTTATCTGGGCAGCCATCGGTATGCTCTTCAACTTTGGCAAGCGATTATTCAGCCGTGACTGGAGCATGCTTCGTGCGACGCTTTCCCATTTCTTCCTCATGCTAGTAGGCTTTATCCCACTAGCAACTCTAGCAGGTTGGTTCCCCTTCCACTGGATCTTCTATCTCCAGCTCATTATCGAGTTTGCGATTGTTTACCTCATCATTTGGGCTATTTCCTATAAAAGAGCATCAAAAAAAGTGGACCATATCAATCAACTCTTGGAGCATAGAAAGTAAGAAACTCATAATAAGCAAATCCGAGAAAGAAACTTCTCGGTTTTTCTTTATCCTGCTGCACCGTTCTATCATAGTAGTTATTTTCAGATCTTCTTTGTGAATTTTCTGTAATTTTCTATCTTTTTTCAAAATATTCTTGCATTTTCCCAAAATTTTTTGTAGAATATAGATTACATATCCAGATTATTCTGAAAATTCAAAAAGGAGCATCTATCATGTCACAAGCTATTTCGTTAAATCAATCAACCTGGACAAGTAAACTAAAAGCAATGGGACCTGGAATCCTAATGGCTTCTGCTGCTGTTGGAGGTTCTCACATTGTATCTTCCACTCAAGCTGGTGGCTCTTACGGTTGGTCTCTACTTCTATTGGTCATCTTAGCCAATGTCTTTAAATATCCATTTTTCCGTTTTGGTGCTGAATACACAGCTGATACTGGAAAGACTTTGGTTGAAGGTTATGCCGAAAAAGGAAAACTCTATCTCTGGATTTTCTTTATCCTAAATGTCTTTTCGGCCATGGTCAACACAGCTGGTGTCGCCATTCTGTGCTCAGCTATCATCGCCAGCGCCTTCCCAATGATCGGTCTTAGCATCACTCAGTGGTCCCTCATTCTCGTTGCAATCATTTGGGCTATGTTACTCTTTGGAGGCTACAAACTCTTAGACGGCATGGCAAAATGGATCATGTCAGCTTTGACCATTGCAACTGTTCTTGCAGTTATCATCGCGGCGGTCAAGCATCCAGAATACAGTTCTGATTTTGTCGAGAAAACACCTTGGCAAATGGCAGCTCTACCCTTCATCGTTTCCCTCTTAGGGTGGATGCCGGCTCCTATTGAAATTTCAGCCATCAACTCACTTTGGTCTGCTGAAAAGAAAAAGACCGTCAACTTTAACACAGAGGACGCTCTATTCGACTTTAACGTTGGGTATATTGGAACAGCTATCCTAGCTGTGTTCTTTGTAGCACTGGGAGCATTGATTCAATATCCTACAGGGCAAGCAGTTGAAGCCGCTTCAGCCAAATACATCTCTCAATTCGTGGGCATGTATGCCTCTGTTCTTGGCGAATGGTCCCGTTACTTGATTACCTTTATTGCCTTCCTGTGTATCTTTGGAACAGTTATTACTGTTATCGATGGTTACTCTCGTGTCAATCAGGAATCTCTCCGACTGCTAATCAGTCAAAAAGAAGACAGTAGTAAATCTTTGAATATCTGGATGACCATCACTGCTATCATCGGTATCGTCATTATCAAGTTCTTCGCTGGTCAGGTTTCAACCATGCTCCGCTTTGCCATGATTGGTTCTTTCCTGACAACACCATTCTTCGCTCTTTTGAACTACGCCTTGGTAACGCGTGAAAACAAAAATCTTCCTTCTTGGCTCAAACACCTTGCCATTGCAGGATTGATTTTCCTCTTTGGCTTCGCCATCTTCTTTATCTACGCACTCGCAATCGGAAAAGCAGGATAATCGACAAAGCGCGAGATGAAGATAATACTCTTCGTAAATCAAATTCAAACCACGTCAACGTCGCCTTGCCGTACTCAAGTACAGCCTGCGGCTAGTTTCCTAGTTTGCTCTTTGATTTTCATTGAGTATAAGGTTTCATTTCAAGAGAAAATTCAGTAAATATTTCTATGATAAAAAGCATAAGAACAAGGTTTTGAAGACCTGAACTTATGCTTTTTTACGTTCTCAAAGACTGTTTATACTCAAAAAACAGTTGAACAACTTCAACCACCTCTTATAAGAACTTTATACTATTCGAAAATCTCTTCAAACCACGTCAGCTCTATCTGCAACCTCAAAGCTGTGCTTTGAGCAACCTGCGACTAGCTTCCTAGTTTGCTCTTTGATTTTCATTGAGTATTAATTCTCCCTTTCCAACTCATACAAATCTGCGATAATCGCTGCGACACGTTTGATATCTTCCAGCATGCCTCGCATTTCAAAGTCAGCCAAGACAGGGAAACCAAAACGTTGACTGTATTGCTTGGCTGTCAGGCAGTATTGGTTATTAAAGTTACGATTTCCTGAGCCAACCACGCCAAAACACTTACTAGCATTGTCACCATAGGCGATAAAATCCCCCACTGGTGTCGTCAAAATCTCTACATCTCCATTATCCATGCCATTCCCACCTTCAAGGTAGGTCGGTAGAAAGGCGACGTAAGGGTGGTCCATTTCATAGAAATCGTGACCTTCCTTGACCAAATCCTTGATATGAATCTTTTGAACCTCTATTCCCTCGTACTGGGACAAGAGATAGTCTTTCAAACGCGTCACAAAACTCTCAGTATTGCCACTCAAACTAATATAAACTAAAGAAATTGTCTTCATATTTTCCTCCATGATTTTATTTTTAATCGAAAAAGAACTACCAAGATTGTAACTTGATAGCTCTTTTTTGTCAATACTTAAGCAACTTCTTCTGTTTCCTCTTCTTCAGCCAAGGCTTTCTGTTGTCGCCACATCTTATAGAAGACAAGAGCTAGGAAGAGAATATTAATGACGATATAGAAAATGCTGACAGCTTTTGAACCAATACTCATTGTCAAACGCATGGTCTCATCTTGAACCAACTGCACAGCGTCCTGTAAACCAACATAGCCATAAATCGAACCGATAATAGCTAACAAAACATAGCCAACGTAAGTATAGTTTGCATATTGCAAATTCTTACGAATAAGGAAGACAATCGCTACGACCACTAAAATAGCAGATAGCACAATCAAGGCCATATTAAAAATAGAATGATACGCTTCTGCTACTCCATAGTTGTAATTAAGCTGGTCTTCTAATTGCTGAGCACTGACCCCTGCAACTTGTTTCTGAGCGGCACGAAGAGCTTCTTTGCTAGGTAAGGGACTCAACATTCCAAACAGAGACATAGCTGAAATAAGAGCAGACAAGATTAGCAAGACCCATAGATAAATCGGTTTCTTTTTCATGATAGAACCTCCTGATATTATTATTTATATTATAGCACCTTTTGTAAGGGAATACAAGTCTTATAGTATCGTTTCTACCTGTTTTCGGTAGGCTTTTGGTGATTTTCCGCACAATTTTCGGAACACTTTATAGAAATATCCAACATTACTGTAACCAACAGCATAACAAATATCTTCGATACTGTCACTAGTTGAAAGCAAGAGCTGCTGGGCAGCCTTAATGCGTTGTTTGTTTAGTAATTCTGCGAAGGTCGAATTGGTTTCTCGCTTAATCAACTGACCTAGATAGACAGGATTGATAAAGAGATCTTTACTGATATCCTTGAGGGAAAGTTCTTTCTGATAATCACGCCCAATCACTTCCAGCACACTGACCACATTTTCATTCATACGATATTGCCCAAAGAAGCGAGTCAGAGTTTCCTTGATATAAGGAACCAATTCATCGAAGGATTGAATAGCATGAATAGTTTTGACAATATCCGTCATATCATCAGCTTTGAGATGTTCAAACAAGTGGAAAACATCCATGACAAACTGGATAAAAAGCTGTTTGGTAATCGGAACACGGGGTGTATTTTCAAGAACTACCTTCTCCAAGAGATTTAACTCTTCTACGATTTGATTGAGATTTCCCTGAATGATAACCCGATAAATCGGTTCATAGTAGGCAAAAAGGCTCTCCGACTGCTGTAGATTTACAGAGCCGTAAAAGAGGGCTTTCTCAGCATTCAGCTTCCAACGTTCAAAGTGTTCTTGATAAGGGGCTTCAAAGGGAGTAACGACTAAACCATCTAGGGGTTGGTCAGAAATGAAAATCTGCCAGTCTTGCCCCAAGACATAGTAGGGAATGGTGAAGGAACCTTGTTTTTCCTTGGATAGGCCTATCCACCAGTTCTCCTTACCTCCTAGATAACTAACAAATCCAGCCTCATCTAACTCTTGACTGAGAGTCTGACTTTTCTTTCCTCTCTCGCTAAGCTGACCTGCAATCTTCTCCAGCAGATTTCCCAGCTCTACCTTATCAACAGGCTTGACCAGATAGTCCACAACACTAAGGTTCATGGCTCTTTTTACGTAATCAAACTCCTGATAACCCGAGAGCAAGATATAGGCAGCATCTGGTAACATCTCTTTCATTTCCTTAATCATCTCAAGCCCTGTCTTATCTGGCATATTGACATCGGAAATGACCACATTAACAGGATTTTCCTGAACATATTCTAGAGCTTCATCGGCATGACTGGCTGTTGCGACGACCTCCATATCCCACTTATCAAAGGGAATCAAACGCTTCAGACCTTCTGTCACCATGTACTCATCATCTACTAATAATACTTTATACATTTTCTCCCTTTCTACTCATCTTGAATGGTAATACGATACTGAACACCTGCTTGCTCCGCAGATTCTACACTAATGGCATAGCGATCCCCAAAATAGAGCACAAAACGCTCGTGTACATTGACAATCCCGATGGACTGCCTTTGGGCCCTATAGCTGGCTTGGTGTTCAAAATGTCTCTGACTTAGTTTTTCTCGGAGATTTGCCAGTTTTTCTGCCGTCATTCCACGGCCATTATCGACCACCAAAATTTCTACAAAGCCATCCTGTTTGAGAACCTTGATGCTAATCACATTATCTGTCCGTCTGTGGTCAACACCATGCGCAAAATAGTTTTCTACTAACGGTTGTAAGGTGAACTTAGGAATCTTCATATTCTCTAACTCTGGATCTATCTTGAAACCATAGGCAATAGACTTAGGATAGCGAACCATGCAGAGATAACTGTATTTACGGCAAAATTCCAATTCCTGTTTGAGAAGGGTTTCTCTTTCGTCAGAAATATTGTTACGCAAGAGACTACTGAACTCATAAATGATATCTGCCAACTCATCTTGACTCTGCATAACTGCGTACATACGCAAAAACTCCAGCGTATTATACATAAAATGAGGATTGATTTGAGCCTGCAGGGCTCGCATATTGGCATCTTTCTGACTAAGCTCTAGCTGATAAATATCATGGATATTCTTTTCCAAACGATCCAACATATCATTAGTGGTCTCTGCGATTAAGAGCAATTCCTGGTCCTTTTCAAGTGTGTCAATACGAAGACCTTCCTCCCCTTGGGCAATAGCCTGGATGGAATCCACCAAATCCACTACCTGCTTTTGATAGTTGGCAAAGGTCTGCCTCAAAGTCAGATAGAGAATGACAATAAAGAGAAGGCTCAAGCCTACAATCAAAGCAGAGCTAGTCACTGTTCCTTGCAAAACAAAGTTTTTGGGAACTGCCACCTGAACCTGATAGCCATGAGAGGTCACACCAACAAACCAATTCTCATGCTCCCTATTGACCCTCTCACCAATATGAAAAATCTCCGTATCAAAAGGCGATGTCACAGTCACAGCCATCGGGATATGACCTCGGGTATTGTCTACAGCATGGTATAAGATTTCTGGATCCAAGGAAATATAAACAACCCCTATAGATTGATCCGTCGCTGGGTCTAAAATAGGCACTCCAAAACTATTGGCCTCTGGTTTAAAGTCTTCCGCAAGTACCGAATGACCGCCTCTCTCATTTCTGCTCGAAACATAAACTTCTTTAAAGTCCTGCAAGACGATTGCAACATCCGTTATATAGTCATTTTGGACATAAAGATCATCGATATTTTCATACAGAGAAATAGAAGTTGACGAAGCTGCTTGATGCTCCAACAGCCAATAAAAATACTCAGAAGTTGACAGGCTAAAGTACTTATAAACCCCTTGTATACGGTCTTGATTGGCTACTAAATCTTGCGCTAGCTGGGCTGACTCGCGATAATAATATTCCACCTCTTCGACTGTTCGAGTGGTTACACGCTGGGCTACTCTTTGAGCTTCCTTTTCCCGTGAATCCCAGTCAGCGTAAGAGAGTAAGATTGCAAAACTCGCAATAATAATCATCATAACTGAACTGTAGGTTCTTAGAAGCGTATGTAGCCAAAACTGCTTCATTCTATTTTGTCGCCAATTTTTCATGGATACTTTCATAGACCGGTTCCAACATATCACTGATAAAGAAATGCCACATCCCAATTCCTACAAAGAAAAGTAGGGCAGGCATATAGTAACCAATTGCCACAAGTAGCACAGTTCCAAGGAGAACCTTGGCCACAGCTGCTAGACTCATAAAGATGCCAATCAAGGATAGTTTGAGACTATTTCGATAGGACAAGTCAAAATAAACTTGTAATTTCAAAGATACTGTATAAGCCAAAAACAGCAGGGCAACTACTAGAACATTCAAAAAGGTCGCAATCAAATGAATAATAGTCTGATGAGGCAATTGCACCAAGAGATACAGGCCATAGACCAAAACTAGATCCACCCCTAAAAAGCTATAGAAAATCAGGTTGCTTGAGACGAAATTTTGCTTATAAAGAGACCACGCCTCCTTCAAACTGTATTCCCGAAAGCTATAACCATGTTCTGCATATAGGCTCATCAAGGTGGCACTAGCCGGCGCTAGACCAAGGATAATCCCTCCTGCTAAAGTTAATAGCCAAAAGAAGGCTGTCGCAATCATCCCTAAAAAGAAACGATTAAAGACAAAGTCTAAAAATCTCCCCATGATATCCTCCTAAAAATAACTATGAAACTATTATATCATATTTCAAGCGTTTTCAAAAAATTCTAGTGCCCATTTACAATCCCATCAAACCGTGATACAATGAGAATTGTGAAAAAATGATCAGGAGACAATTCATGAAGAAATCTATCTTAACTACACTGCTTTTTGCAATTCTTTACTTCCTCTGCATGGGGATTGGTGTCCTTTTGGGCAACCTCTTTGACCAAACTGGAAACATGTTTTATGCGCCTGCCTTTACTGCCCTTGTCGGCGGTAGCGTCTATATGATTCTGGTCGCAAAAGTTCCGCGCTTTGGAGCCATTACCACTATCGGCCTTGTTATTGCTCTCTTTTTCTTGGGGACTAAACACGGTGCCGGTGCCTTCCTTCCTGGAATTATCTGTGGTCTGCTAGCAGATGCAGTAGCTAACCTAGGAAAATACAAAGACCAAACAAAGAATTTCCTTTCTTTCCTTATTTTTGCCTTTAGTACATCAGGACCAATCTTGCTTATGTGGATTACGCCCAAAGCCTATATGGCTACCCTTCTGGCAAGAGGAAAATCGCAAGAATATATCGACCGTATCATGGTTGCGCCAAATCCTGGAACCATCCTTCTATTTGTTGCAAGTGTAGTCATCGGAGCCCTATTGGGTGCCTTAATTGGACAAGCCTTGAGTAAAAAATTTGCGCAGAAAATCTAGTCAATAAAAAAGAGCCAAACGGCTCTTTTTTATTTATGGCTCAATTTCTTGGTCAAGAAATCTCCCAAGAATTGGATTGCAAAGATAATCAAAATGATAATGATGGTTGCCAAGATGGTCACATCGTGATTGTAGCGATTAAATCCATAAGCGATGGCTACGTTACCAATACCACCAGCTCCAACCGCTCCGGCCATGGCTGTTTCACCAACAAGTGAAATCAAGGTCACAGTCGTCACACGGATCAAATCTGGAAGACCTTCGGATAGGTAAACACCTACGATATCCCAGAATGTCGCTCCACTCGCTTGAGCCGCCTCAATGACACCGCCATCCAGTTCAGCTAAGACAACCTGCACCTGACGAGCAAAGAAGGCAAAGACCGCAAAAGATAGGGGTACAATAGCCGCATTTGGCCCGATACTTGTCCCTACGATTAGGTGTGAGAAGGGTGACAAGACTGCCAAGAGAATGATAAATGGCACCGCACGGAAAATAGAGGTGATCTTATCCAAAATCCAGAAAACGACCTTATTTTCCAAGACACCACCTGGCGCAGTCAAGACAAGGAAGAGACCTGCCACTAACCCCAAGAAACCTCCGATGATGAAGGAAAGAACTGTCATATAGAGGGTTAGGTAGATGGCTGTTCCCCAGCCTGCTTGACCAGCCCAGCCCATTTTATAAACATTTGGTAAATAGGTTTGAATCAATGATTCCATCTTACTGTCCTCCCTTCAATACTTTTAACTGTACGCCTGCTTGACGAATGGCTTCTTGGGCACCTGCCAACGCTGTTTTTTCACCTGACAAGACCACCACCAATTCTCCAACAGGAGTACCATCGAGGATTTCAATATTTCCATAGAGAATATTAGCCGTCACCTGGTAATGCTTGTACAATTCATTCAAAAGTGGCTCGTCTGTTGAAGCACCTGCATACTTGAGTTGCACTAAAAGACTGTTTTCAGACAAATGTTGTACGATTTCTTGCTTCTCAATTTTGACCATAGCTTCATCAATGCCTGTGGCTGTTGAGATAAAGTCTTGAGTCAAAGGTTGTTTAGGATCTGAGAAGATTTCAAGAACACTACCCTCTTCAATCAAATGCCCATCCTGCATAACTGCCACACGATTGGCAATATCTTTGACAATCTGCATTTCATGCGTAATCAAGACAACAGTCAAGCCTAATTTTTGGTTCAAATCTTGCAACAAGGCCAAAATCTGCTTGGTTGTCTTAGGGTCAAGGGCAGAAGTTGACTCATCTGAAATCAAGATTTTTGGATCATTTGCCAAGGCACGCGCAATGGCCACACGCTGTTTTTGCCCTCCAGATAATTGTGAAGGGTAGTTTTCAGCACGATCTGCCAAGCCGACCAAGTCCAACAACTTAGCTACTTTAGCCTTCTTTTCTTCCTTGCTGAGTCCAGAATGTTTAAGGGCAAAGGCTACATTCTCCTCTGCTGTCTTTTGGCTCATCAGGTTAAAATGCTGGAAAATCATTCCAATATCTTGACGTTTACGACGTAACTGCTCTGCCGTCAAGGTCACCTTGCCATCAAAAATCACATCGTCGTCAATGGTAATTTTGCCTGCAGATGGTTTTTGCAAGAGATTAATCACCCGTACAAGGGTTGATTTCCCTGCTCCAGAATATCCAACGATTCCGTAGATATCCCCTTCTTGGATGTGAATGGTCACATCCTTGACCGCTGTGATGGTTCTCTTCTTCTGATGAAAAGTCACATCGATCTGATCTAACTTGATAATATCTCTACTCATAGCTTCTAATCAGCTCCTCTACTAATTCAATATGGGTGTAATAATCGGCGATTCGCACATTTTCATCTCCACCGTGGTCCCGGCTATTAGCATTTCCTAGACCGAAGGCCACCATTGGCACCTCTAGGGCGTCAAATACCGTATGCATAGGCCCAGTGCCTGCTGTAGTCGGCAAGACTGAAACGCCCTGTGGATAGAATTTCTTGGCCAACTCGATTACATTAAGAATGGCTGGCGCGCTCATATCGCTTCGATAGCTCATCTCTCCCAAGGTATAGTATAATTCTACCTTATCAAAGCCATTTTTGTCTAGCTGTTTCCGAATTTTTTCCAGAACATCATGCGGTTCTAGGCCAGGAACCAAACGAACTTCTAGCTTGGCACTAGCTTCTGCAGGCAAAATCGTTTTAACTCCTTGCCCTTGATAACCTGACTGAATCCCTTCGATATTAAGAGCTGGCTCAAAAAAGAAACGTTTTAGGAAGGCTGCACGGTCCTCTTGTAAGAGAGGCAATTCCAAACCATAAATCTGGCTGATTTCCCCTGGATTTCGTTGAGCGTAGGTATCCACCAAGGCTAATTCTCGTTCATTCGGCTCTTGTACTTCTTCGTACAAACCTTCAACCAAGATACGGCCATCTGCGGCACGAAGAGACTGTAGGGCTTGAAGGAGGTACCAAGGAGCTGATTCCACAACTCCTCCATAACTAGAGTGGATATCCACATCCGCACTTTTTACCTTGGCATCAAAGGTCACAATCCCCTTATTTCCACCAGAAATTTCTAACTGCTCCAAGGCATTCTTGGTCCCTTGTTCCCAGACCAACAAATCTGCACCACGGAGTTTATCCGAATGCTTTTCTAGATACTTATCTAGGTCTGTTGAAGCCGATTCCTCCGCTCCCTCCATGATAAAACTGATATTGACAGGCAGGTCATCATGGTGCTGCATGTATTTTCTCAAAGCACTCAAACGAGCCGTGATATGACCCTTGTCGTCATCAACCCCACGCCCATACATAAAGCCGTTGCGGACCGAAAGCGTAAAGGGCTCCTCTGTCCAGACTTGATCCCCATCCGCTGGTACAGTGTCATAGTGGTTATAGAAAATCAGGGTTTTGGCATCTGGACGCGAACTCTTGAAATGTGCCATGACAAAAGGCGCCGTGTAAGTCTCATCAATCTCCACTTCAGCCCCAACACGCTTGAAAATCTCACCCAGATAATTGGCAACTTCCTTAAGTCCAACCTGCTGGGCAAAGACTGACTTCTTAGAAATCAAGGTACGCAAAACCTCAAAATAATGCTGGGCCACATGATCCTTTTCAAATTTTTCAATCTGTTCTTGTTCGCTAGGAAAAACCATATTCTCTCTACCTTTCTATGAACCTATAGTCTTCTTTACAATCCATGCTCTATACAAAAGCAAGAGGTGGAATTTTCTCTCCCACCTCCCTGTTTCTTATTACCAAACTGGTTGATCCAAACCGTCTGATGTTTCTTCGATAACTTTTTTCACGTCATCTGTGTGGTAAGCTGCGATCACTTTCTTGATAGCATCAGCTTTTGGTGATGTTTCCCAATCTTTTTTCGCAACGATGATGTTGTACCATTGTTTTGAATTTTCATCAGCTTGTTCTTTGAAAAGTGCTTTCTTGTAGTCCAATTTTGCTTCTGTAACGAAGGTATTGTTTACAACGGCAGCGTCAACTGATGACAATGAACGAGCTGTTTGGCTAGCGTCCAATTCAGTGATTTTCAAGTTCTTTGGATTTTCTTTGATGTTAGCAACTGTTGCAAGAGCAGTTCCTGACACGTCCAATTTAATCAAGCCAGCTGATTGAAGCAAGTAAAGCGCACGGCTTTCGTTTGTAGCGTCGTTCGGTACAGCGATTTCTCCGTTTGCTGGGATGTCTTCTACTTTAGTGTACTTGTTGTCACTTCCATTCAAACCTGAGTAAAGACGGATTGGAGAGATGTAAGTATCTGCAATCGCTACAAGGTCTTTCCCGTTTTCTTTGTTCCAGTTGTTCAAGAAGTTATAGTGTTGGAAAGCGTTCAAATCTACTTCGCCATCAGCAGTTGCCTTGTTTGGTTGTGAGTAGTCTGTGAACTCCGTAAATTCCAAAGTGATACCGTCTTTTTTAACCAATTCTTGGATTTTGTCCCAACGTTTTTCTTCAGAACCGCTACGGTTAACAGTTGCGATTTTGATAGTTGTTGCATTGTCTGCTTTCTTTTCTGAGTTTCCGCAAGCTGCAAGAGCCAAACCTGCGACTGTAGCAAGGGCTGCTACACCAAGCCATTTTTTAATTTTCATGATTCTTTCTCCTTAAAAATAATACCGTACTAGTATCTCACAATTTGTTTGATTTCACAAATTGTTATTATGTAGTCAGATATATAGTTTAAAACTATATCCCTAAAAACCGAGAAATCACCCACCTGATTCAGAATGGATGATTTCAAAAAATTATTTAATATCAGCTTCTGCTGGTAGATAAGTGTCTCCGAAGAATTGTTTAGACAATTTTTCAAGGGTTCCGTCTTTGTAGAGTTCTTGGATACGTTTGTCTACAAATGATTTCAACTCATCTTGACCCTGAGCAAGAAGTGGGTAAACGTACGGTTGTTGGTCGCTTGGAAGTTCGATAACTTTCAAGTTGTCCAAACCTTGGTCCTTGATGACTGTTTCAACACCGATTTTATCAAAAATCTTGTAGTCAAACTGGCCATCGCTCAAGCGTCCCATGATTTGTTGGAAGTCTGCTTTAGTATACTTTAGGACAGTTGGATTATCTGAATGTTGTTTGTTGTAGTCTTCTAGCTGTTTAGCAGATGTTGTCCCTTGAACAACTTCTGTTGATTTTCCACCGATATCATCAAGCGATTTGATGCTAGGGTCATCTTTTTTCACTACAAGAACGTTAGGGTTTTTAGCAGTTGGAGCTGCATAAAGGTATTTTTCAGCACGTTCTTTAGTGTAGCTGATGTTGCTAACAGCCATATTGTAACGGTCGGCATCAAGTCCTGCAAAGACTCCTGACCACTCTGTCTTCTCAAACTTGACATCATACTTGTCAGAGTCTTTAAAGATAGCGCGAACCACTTCAATTTCGTAACCAGTCAATTCGCCATTTTCTTCATAGTTGAATGGTTTTGGTGTAGCATTAGTTGCAACGATAATTTCTTTCTTGCTAGCTGCTTCTCCTTCTTTCTTAGCACCACCTGAGCAAGCTGCTAACACACCTGCAGCAACAAGGCCTAAGGCAGCAAGAGATGAGTATTTAACGATTTTTTTCATGTCATTTCCTCCAAAATAGAATACCTTATAATCTTAACAGAAAAAGAGCATTTACGCCATTATATGATATCTATCTCTGTGATAGGTTTTCTTTATGGCTAATTTATACTCAATGAAAATCAAAGAGCAAACTAGGAAGCTAGCCACAAGCTGTACTTGAGTACGGTAAGGCGACGCTGACGTGGTTTGAATTTGATTTTCGAAGAGTATTAAAAGACCAAACGCAAGACTGCAGTTAAGACCACTCCAAAGAGAACTGTTCCAACTAGATTGCGGTAGCGAAAGGCTACCCAAGCCGTTGGAAAGACTGCTAAGAAGTCCAGCCATTTGATTTGAGGAAGACTCCCAACCTTGCCTGTCACTACGCTTGAAAGAATCAAGGCAAAGATAATAGAAACAGGCAAGAATTTCAAAAAACGCTCAACGATTGCAGGCAAGCCCTTATACTTGACCAAGATGAAGGGAATCATACGGGGAATCCAAGTCACCAAGCCAGAGAAAATAACTGCTAATAAAAGATACTTACTGACCATCTAAAACCACCCCCATTGTACAACCTAGCAAGGTCGCAAACAGAACAGCTAGCGACTGAGACACCACTGTTAAGAGTAAAAAGAAGGACACCGCAACAACTGCTAGGATAATGAGCAGATTGCGGACAGGAATCCGTCTTTGCATAATCTGGAATTGCGAAGCAAAAATTCCAATGAACATCCCAACCAGGGCAAAATCCAAGCCAAAGATTTCTGGACTTGGCAGCAGACCACCCAGAGCCGTTCCGACAACTGTTCCCACAAACCAAGCCACATAGCTGTTGAGATTGTTTCCGTGCATCCACATAGGATTGACCTTGTCTGTATGGGCTAACTCGCCCATCAAAACGCCATAAGTCTCATCCGTCAAGAGACTAGACATACCGATATTTTGCCAGAGACTGGTATGACGGAAATAGGTTGACGCATGCAAACTCAACAAAAAGAGACGCAAATTAATCAAAAAGACCGTCATAGCAATAGCTGCCACAGGTGCTTGAACCGCAATCAGTGCCAACATGGCAAACTGGGCGCTCCCAGCATAAACAAAGAGGCTCATCAAGCCCATCTCAACAGGTGTCACATAGGGCGCACCAATAATCCCACAGGCCAAGCCAATACTGACATAACCAAGGGCCGTTGGCATGGCCGCCTGCGCCCCCTCCCAAAATCCTTTTTCTTTCATCTTTCTCCTCATATTGTCTTAATAATACTCAATGAAAATCAAAGAGCAAACTAGAAAGCTGGCCACAGGTTGCTCAAAACATTGTTTTGAGGTTGCAGATAGAAGCTGACGCAGTTTGAAGAGATTTTCGAAGAGTATAAGTAGGCTGAAAAGGCTCCAGCCATAGCATGGACTATTATAACACATTCAGGAAAGAGAAAAAAGTCTGCTGATTGTAATCAGACAGACTCCATTTTATTCTTATTTAATCTTGAAGAATTGAACAATTGCCACAATACCTTGATAAATAAAGACAAAGGCAATGGTGTAACTAATATAGAGACCGGTCATCAATGGGTGTCCCATCATGATTAAACCTGCTACGATTCCTAAAATCCCCATCCAAACTAGAGGGGTACCTACCGATTTATCCGTCTTACGAACCTTGAAACCAACGATAGTTTTTGTAATACCATTTGTCAAGGCCCATAAAGAAATGATAAATGGTACAAATGTTACCATTTCAATAAAGCTACCTGAGAACAAGGTAAGAGCGAGGATGAGGGTAACAATTCCTCCAAATAAATTCCAGCCATGCTTTTCTTCTGATTTGAAGTATTGTACAATCTCAGAAATCCCTTGAACTGCAAATACAAGTGCAAACCAGAAAGTCATGGAAGCCAAGCTAATAAGAGGATGTGCAAACATATTAAAACCTACAAAAACTGCAAAAATACCCGCAATTAGTAACAACCATTTCCAAATTTTCGACATTATTTTTCTCCTTTTTTAGAGTAATCTTCCTCTAGTATTCCATAAATCATCATATCCAAAACCTGTGATAATTGATGTTCATATCCTGAAACCAAGTCAGGCAAACTGCTATCTGACGGAACAGTTAAATAATAGGAACGAAACATATCCTGAATCAATCGCAGATAGTCCATAGCTCGTTTCTCATCAATATGCTCTTTCAGTTTGGATTCTGATATAAGTTTTTGACAAACTTGTTCATTCAAGTCCAAAAAGATAGCTTTCTGTGGTGCAATGTCTGCTTCCAATTCTTCTGGTGTCGCAATCATTGCCTCAAAGAAAATGTGGCTATGTTCTGGGTATTGCTGATAAAATTGGTGACGTCTTTCCATATAATCAGCTAAGGAGGGCACTTGACCTTCCACCCCCAGAAACACTGCCAAAGCTTTCTCAAAACTCTCCTGAAAACAAGTTAGATAGAGGTCTGATTTCCCTGAAAAATTATGATACAAAACTCCTTTGGAAATACCATCCACTTTACAAAGTTCATTGATGACAAAACCTTGATAGCCTTTTGTAGCAAATTCAAACAAAGCAGCGGTAATGATTTTCTCTCTTCGTAGTCTTGTTTTTTCTTCTTTTCTCATGTATTTATCTCTACATTTTTTAATTATAAACCGATTGGTCTGAAATGTCAAGCAACTTTCTCAAAAATTTAACAGTCTGCTGATTGTAGCCATCATAAACAGACTGGAATCCAGTCTCAAACATATAATATACACATTCTTCGCTAAATGTTTTCACGGATATTCAAGAGTATGATAAAGGCAGCTAGAAGAAATAGCAATAAAACAAAGCTAACTGCCAGAGTTCCAAAGCTAGTAGCAATGGTTACCAAAGCTATTGTAAATAAGCTAGGTAAAACAACTGTAATGGCACCGATAGAGGATTGAACTGCTCCCATTGACTCCTCAGGTATTTGTTTAAAAATGAGTTCCTGTAATCGAGGAGAGAGGATACCTGCGAAAAAGGCATCCAAGGCACTAAAGATAAGAATCCAGTCAAAACGAACTGCCACAAAGCCAACTAAAAGGAGTAATTGGATAATAAGCGAGGCATATAGGGCTAGTTTTATGGAGATTGTATTCTTCAGATAGCCACTCACAAGGCTTCCGACAATAAGGGCTGACAATTCAAGGGTGGATAACAAGGCAAGAGATTGACCTGTTTGTAAATTCAAAAAGGGCTGATTCCTCAAAAACAGAGTAGAAACAGGAACTGTAACATTTATCACTGCTTGACTAATAGAGATAATAAACAAAACCAAGAGCACCTTATTCATATTCCATATCAATTTTGATGATTGGAGCAGATGCTGGCAAAAGGATTTTACAGAGAGTCCTTCTTGATAGCTAATCGTTTTTTCTACTTTCAAGAGGTCTGTTTTTATGAAAAGAATACCTAAAAATGCGATTAAAAAGGTCAGAGCATTCAGTAAGGAAATAGACTGGATAGATAGAATACCTAGTAAGACTCCTCCTAGAATATTACTGATTGTTTTCACTAAACTAACAGTTGACTGTTTAAATCCAATAGCTTCTGCCAGATGGTCTTGCCCAATAATTCTAATGAAAATCGGAGTGAGCATGGCGCCTGAAAAATAACTCAATGTGTCAGATAAGAGGTTAATCAGACAAATAAATGCTACTAATAACAAGGAAAAGGACTGCCCTGAAAGTGATAAAGAAACGATAGAGTAAAGCAAAAATTTTGCAAAACTAATCATTGTATATTTTAGGACACGATGATGTTGAAAATCCGCCAAAACTCCCAGAAAGATTTGCAGAACTTGAGGAAGGGTTTCTGAAATCGTGATCAGTAAAATCGCCAAAGGGGCAAAAGATGCATCTGCCACATAATTCAAAAAGGCCAGATAAAAAATCGTATCCCCAACCGTTGAAATCCACTGGTTGATGGTTAATTGCCTAAAATTTCTATTTTGAAGAAATACTTTCATCACAACTCCTTTTAAAGTTCCAGTGTATAGAAAACAAGACTTGGTTTAATATTGAACTCCAAGCCTTGCTCATATTCAGATTCATCCATTATATGATGTTCATGCCGTATTTTATAATAAATCATATCTTAAAAATACCAGACCACACTATTCCCTGCTTGTATTTAGCTTCTTTCTTTTGGACAAATTTTGCTAAATCCAACAACTCTGTCGGCGGTTCACCTTTAAAGCTCAACAATTCTTTAGAGACGGCAAAAGAAAGACGTACAGCTAACAAATCTTCATTAGTACTAGAGAACTGTTTTGCTGTTTCCAGCAATTGCTTCCTAAATTCTTCCGTCAAGCTAATTTCTTTATTATTGTATAGGGAATGAATTAACATTTGTAACTGACTTTGTTTTTCCATCGTTTACCTCATTTTATCTAGGACGCCAAGTTTCACTTTTAGTCCAGCCATTTACAGTATGCTCATAATTAAACATATACTGTACGAATTCCCATCTATAAACCACTTCTGCGACTTAGGATCTGCTTGAAGTGCTTTACAAGGATAGTATAACACGAAAATTAGCTTATTTTAGAAAATCGCATATTTGATATTTTTTCTTATAGAAATTTCAGATTTGCAATTGTTGACTACTCAATAAGTTCTTTGTATTGCTTCAAACGCAATTCGAAGAGGGCTAGCAATTGTGGATTTTCTAATACTTGCAGAGATTGGATAAATCTTTCAATCTCTTTTTGATTGCTTCCTTTGGTTTGAAGGAAAATCTTCATTTTCTTTAAAAACTGCCACAATACTTTTTCAAAAACATCGTATGGACGAAGCATGCTCTCTAGCTCAGCTTCAAAAATTGGGATATAAGAGAAAAGTTTACGCTCCATGAGTTCTGATATAATATTCAGAAATCCACTTTTCATATACAATCGATTATGTACCAACTCTTTAAATTCCCTAGATTTCTCAATTAAAGCGGTCGATAAAAATATCAAATCTTGATTGCTCAAGAAGGGCATGGTATTGCAAAAGAGATAGAGTTCAAACCAGGTCCAAGACTCAATAGCATAGAGATAGATAGTCAAAAACTCGCTATCTTCTTTTACTAATGGATAGTTCTTATTTAAGGAATGGAGTGCGTTTTTAATTACAATGGCATTCAAACGACGATAGGTCTCTGCCATCTGTTCTTGCTCGACTTCCTCCAACAGTTGCTCTAAACCAGCTATATCTTGGTGGGCAAAGCGATCCACAACCTTTCTACCAATTCGCATATGTGGAGATTCTTGATAGTTGTTGAGCTTGTGCCCAAACTCATCAAAGGTCACATTTATACCTTGGATAGCTAGAATCAACTTATCTGCAGACAGCATAGACTGCCCTAGTTCGAACTTGGATAGCTGAGAAGCTGTTAGTCCAGCACAAGCCACATCTGACTGCTTGAGCTTTCTAGCCAAACGTAATTCCTTGTAAAATTCCCCCAATTCCATTCTCCCAATCATCTGACCACCTCCTATTCTTTATATATTATATCATTATTTACATTTATTTGTCAAAATATTCTGACATTTCGGCAAGTAAAAAAGTCAGCCTTAAGCTGACTCTTTATTCCATAGTATCAAAAGCGAGACTTGGTTTGGCATTGAGGTCCAAGTTTGCAAAATTTTCTTTGTTCCACTCGCTGACGCTGGCATAGGCAATCATTCCTGCATTGTCTCCACAAAGACGCAGTGGTGGGATGATGACCTTGACATCTGTGATTTCGGCCGCTAGGCGTTCTCTGAGACCTTTATTGGCTGCCACGCCACCTGCCACAACCAGGGTTTTAACAGGGTATTTTCCCAAGGCCTTCTTGGTTTTTGCCATAAGAATATCCAAGACAGCTGCTTGAAAGGAAGCACACAAATCCTCTGTGGACAAGCTTTCTCCCTTTTGCTCGGCATTGTGGTGAAGATTGATAAAGGCCGATTTCAAACCTGAGAATGAAAACTCCAGATTATCTTCCTTAATCATGGCACGAGGGAAATCATAAATATCCTGTCCCTGATGAGCTAGCTCGTCAATCTCACGACCAGCAGGATAGGTCAAACCCATGACACGGCCAACCTTATCATAGGCCTCACCAACCGCGTCATCTCGCGTTTCCCCAACAATCTTGTAGTCACCAGCCTCCGAAACATAAACCAACTCTGTGTGCCCACCGCTAACCAAGAGGGCTAGCAAGGGAAACTCCAAAGGCTCCACACTCTGAGCGGCCATGAGGTGGCCAGCCATGTGGTTAACGGGAATCAGCGGAAGCCCATGTGCCCAAGCAAAAGCCTTGGCAGCTGACAAACCAACTAGTAAGGCTCCGACCAAGCCCGGTCCATAGGTAACCGCCACAGCTGTTACGTCCTCTTCGGTAATTCCTGCTTCTGCTAGAGCCTCCTCGATACAGGCTGTAATGACCTCGACATGGTGACGACTAGCTACTTCTGGCACTACGCCCCCAAAACGTTTGTGGCTCTCGATTTGACTAGCAATGACATTGGACAAGAGCTGGTCGTCTTTTTTTAAGACAGCGACACTGGTCTCATCACAGGATGTCTCAAATGCTAAAATATATCTATCCTTCATCTATTTCTCTCTTCATGATGATGGCGTCCTCGACTGGGTCATGGTAGTAGGCCTTTCGCTCAGCGATGACTGCCATCTTTTCTTTCTTGTAAAATGCTTGCGCTCGGTGATTTGACTTTCTGACTTCGAGGAAAATCTCCTTATCTGCCGGCAATTGAGCAAACAAGGCCGAGGCAATTCCCTGACCCTGATAGACTCCTTTGACAGCGATTTGCAGGACTTCTGCTTCAAATAGATTCTCCTGCACAGCTAAAAATCCAATCACTTCTGCTCCATCATAAGCTAGAGCATACCAAGTCTGGTCTTGGGACAAATCTGCTTGGATTTGTTCCAGCGTCCAAGAACTGACTGGGTAAACAGCTGCCATAACAGCGTAGATGGCTTGAGCCAGATCAGGTTGCTGTTGAGTTCCTTTGATTTCTATCATAGGCGTTTAATATAAGACTCGCCAGATTCGGTGTGATTCTTTAGCCAGTTTTCCTCAGCCTCGACACGCTTGAGGTAGTTCGGCACAAAATCATGCAAGGAGTCTGCTTCCTTGTCCCAGGCCCAGAGAGCTAGATTAGCTGCATTTGGCAAGGTTTCTTTGAAATTAGTCCTTGGCAAGTGTTCTTGAATCTGCTCCACAAAGGTGCCAACTTCTCCGACAAAGGTTACTTGACTAGCACCCTTGATTAGCTCAATCACTCGCTCAAAGGGCAGGTGTGCTTCTGGCATGACAGGTTTGGCATTCTCATAAAATCCTGCGTAAACATTGTTGCGACGCGCATCCATCAAAGGAACGAACAAACCTTCTTGTTGGTAGGGCACCAGAGCCAAGAGGCTAGACATACCAACTAACTCGATGTTAAGAGTATGAGCAAGGGTCTTGGCAGTTGCTACCGCAATTCGCAAACCTGTGTAGCTACCTGGCCCTTCCGCCACAACGATTCTATCCAAATCCTTGGGCGTCCAGTTCACACTTGCCATCAAAAAATCGATGGCAGGCATGAGGGTAATACTGTGATTTTTCTTAATATTAATCGTCGTCTCGGCAAGAACCTGCTTGTCCTCTAAAATAGCGAGAGAAAGAGCCTTGCTGGACGTATCAAAAGCTAATACTTTCATAACACATTCCTATCTTTTTGTCTGCTTACTATTATACTACAAAAGCTGGCACATGGGAATTTTCTTTATCTCCAAACAAAAATTCCTATACTTAGCTAAAAAATAATTCGCAAATAAAATTCAAAAAAATGCTCACTTTTCCTTTTCTTTTCCGAATATAAGAGTGAACAAGAAAATTGAAAGGACCTTCGTAAAAAGTTTGGTAAGTCATGCTAGATAAAAGACACATTTTTAGAAGGATAAATTTTATTGTCTTCATCTCTTACAGTTTGCTCAGCATTCTCAATGATTTAAACATTACTACTATCCCTTTACCAATCGATTTATCTGTTTGTATTGTTTTATTTTTATGCTTCAACTCTATTTTGGACAGAAGAATCATTAACATAATAAGAATAAATTCTTAAAGCAAACATTTATTCCATTGTCATGTCATTTTAGAAAAATGCAAAAACCACCTCATCTTGATAGATGGGGTGGAATTTTCGTGTCATGAATTTACTATCTTTATCCCTAAACAAAAATGCCCCAACATGAGCAGGGCATCTAAGCATTTAATCCAAAGTAAAATACAAACCAAACGACATAGGTTACGAGGAGGAGAAAAAGCGAGTATAGGGTCACAAAACTAATCTTCCACAAGAACTTGGTTTGTCGTTGTTCCAGTTTGGCAAATAGAAGATTCCCAGTATAAACGCAAGCAACAAAAACAATAAAAGCTACCAAGCGAGCTCCGATAGCAAAAGCAAATAAGTTATACATAGGGCAACCTCCTTGACTTAAAATCTATATGGAATTATGACAAGCGATAAATTTCACTTCCATTATCAAGATAACATATTTTCTTTATTTTTGCAAACGCTTACCCAATAAGTTACCCTGTGACTTTCTCGTTTCCGTCTTTTACTAATTTTTCATTTTGTGGTATAATTGAAATAATTGTAACGAATCAAGGTCAATCTAGACACAAAATGGAATAAAATCAAGCAAATCTCTGCTAAAAGTTTGGAATAAGCTGACCTGTAAAATAGAAAGGAACTATATGATTTACAAAGTTTTTTATCAAGAAACAAAAGAACGTAGCCCACGCCGTGAAACAACACGCGCACTATACCTAGACATCGATGCCAGCTCAGAACTTGAGGGCCGTATCGCTGCTCGTCAACTTGTCGAAGAAAATCGCCCAGAGTACAATATCGAGTATATCGAACTCTTGTCTGACAAATTGCTAGATTACGAAAAAGAAACTGGCGCCTTCGAAATTACGGAGTTCTAATATGGCCTATACTCTTAAACCTGAAGAAGTCGGCGTTTTTGCCATCGGTGGTCTGGGAGAAATCGGGAAAAACACATACGGGATTGAATACCAAGACGAGATTATCATCGTCGATGCTGGGATTAAATTCCCAGAAGATGACTTGCTTGGTATCGACTATGTTATCCCTGACTACTCTTACATAGTAGACAATATCGACCGCGTCAAGGCTGTCTTGATCACACACGGACACGAGGATCATATCGGTGGAATTCCATTCCTACTCAAGCAAGTAAATGTCCCTATCTATGCTGGACCGCTTGCCTTGGCTTTGATCCGTGGAAAACTCGAAGAACACGGCCTCTTGCGCAACGCCAAACTTTATGAAATCAACCACAACACTGAGTTGACCTTTAAAAATCTCAAGGCAACTTTCTTTAGAACTACTCACTCTATTCCAGAGCCTTTGGGGATTGTCATTCATACTCCTCAAGGGAAAATTGTCTGTACGGGTGACTTCAAGTTTGACTTAACACCAGTTGGTGAACCAGCAGATTTGCACCGTATGGCTGCGCTTGGTGAAGAAGGTGTACTCTGTCTCCTGTCTGACTCGACAAATGCAGAAATTCCAACCTTTACCAACTCTGAAAAAGTCGTTGGCCAGTCCATCATGAAGATTATCCAAGGCATTGAAGGACGTATCATCTTTGCATCTTTTGCCTCAAATATCTTCCGTCTCCAGCAAGCAACAGAAGCTGCTGTTAAGACTGGACGTAAGATTGCGGTCTTTGGTCGTTCGATGGAAAAGGCCATTGTCAACGGAATTGAGCTTGGTTACATAAAAGCTCCTAAGGGAACCTTTATCGAGCCAAATGAAATCAAAGACTACCCTGCAGGAGAAATTCTGATCCTCTGTACAGGTAGTCAAGGCGAGCCTATGGCAGCCCTCTCTCGTATCGCCAACGGAACCCACCGTCAGGTACAACTCCAACCAGGCGATACGGTTATCTTCTCTTCAAGTCCAATCCCTGGAAATACGACTAGCGTCAACAAGCTGATCAACATCATTTCTGAAGCTGGTGTCGAAGTTATCCACGGTAAGGTTAACAATATCCATACATCTGGACACGGTGGTCAGCAAGAGCAAAAACTTATGCTCCGCCTGATTAAGCCAAAATACTTCATGCCTGTCCACGGTGAATACCGCATGCAAAAAGTCCACGCTGGACTAGCGGTAGATACTGGTGTTGAGAAGGACAATATCTTTATCATGAGTAATGGTGATGTGCTTGCCCTTACTGCTGACTCAGCTCGTATCGCAGGCCATTTCAACGCCCAAGACATCTATGTCGATGGAAATCGTATCGGTGAAATCGGTGCTGCTGTCCTCAAAGATCGTCGTGATCTATCTGAAGACGGTGTCGTTCTAGCAGTCGCAACTGTTGACTTCAAATCACAGATGATTCTGTCTGGTCCAGACATCCTCAGTCGAGGCTTTGTCTACATGAGAGAGTCTGGCGACTTGATTCGCCAAAGCCAACGCATCCTCTTCAATGCCATTCGTATCGCACTGAAAAATAAGGATGCTAGCGTGCAATCAGTCAATGGTGCCATTGTCAACGCTATTCGCCCCTTCCTTTATGAAAATACAGAACGTGAACCGATTATCATCCCGATGATCCTCACACCAGATGAAGAATAATACTCTTCGAAAATCTCTTCAAACCACGTCAGCTTCGCCTTGCCGTATATATGTTACTGACTTCGTCAGTTCTATCTACAACCTCAAAGCAGTGCTTTGAGCAACCTACGGCTAGCTTCCTAGTTTGCTCTTTGATTTTCATTGAGTACAAGTCAACAAAACAGCCCCGTCTTCGGAGCTGTTTTTCTCTATGCTTTCTTTTCTTGATTTTTAGAAATACTACGATTTTTACCTTCCAGATAGACCATCAAAATAGAAATATCTGCTGGATTTACTCCCGAAATACGGCTGGCTTGGCCGATGGTTTCTGGATTGATCAGTTTGAACTTCTGACGGGCTTCTGTCGCAATAGAATCAATATCATCCCAATCAATATTGGCTGGAATGCGTTTTTCTTCCATGCGTTTCATCTTGGCAACCTGATCCATGGCTTTGGAAATATAGCCTTCGTACTTGATTTCTGTTTCAATCAATTCGATAATCTTGTCATCCAAGTCCTCTGCAGCTGGTCCGATGAAAGCCACCACATCTTGATAAGAAACTTCTGGACGGCGAAGGAATTCCTTGGCTGTCACTGCATCTGTCAACGGCTTGAAGCCCATCTCCTCAACCTTGGCATTGGTTTCCTTAACTGGTTTGAGTTTGATGCTGTCTAGGCGTTTCATCTCATTTTCAAATTGATTTTTCTTGATTTCAAAGCGATCCCAACGTTCATCATCAACAAGGCCAATCTCACGTCCCATCTCGGTCAAACGCATATCAGCATTGTCATGGCGGAGAATGAGGCGATATTCAGCACGACTGGTCAAAAGGCGATAAGGCTCAATCGTTCCCTTGGTCACCAAGTCATCAATCATGACCCCAATATAACCGTCACTGCGCTTCAAAATAAACTCAGGCTTGCCTTGGACTTTCAAAGCCGCATTGATCCCAGCGATAATCCCTTGGCCAGCAGCTTCTTCATAACCTGATGTTCCATTTGTCTGACCAGCAGTGAAAAGTCCTGAGATTTTCTTGGTTTCCAGAGTTGCACGCAACTGGTGAGGCAAGACCATGTCATACTCAATAGCATAACCTGTTCGCATCATTTCAGCATTTTCCAGACCTTTAATGGAATGAACCAAGTCACGCTGGACATCCTCAGGCAGACTGGTTGAAAGTCCTTGAACATAGACTTCCTCAGTATTGCGCCCTTCTGGCTCAAGAAAGAGTTGGTGGCGTTCCTTGTCCGCAAAGCGCACAATCTTGTCTTCAATTGACGGGCAGTAACGAGGTCCCACTCCCTTGACCACACCTGTAAACATAGGCGCACGGTGGAGGTTATTTTGGATAATCTCATGACTGGTACCATTGGTATAGGTCAACCAGCATGGCACTTGATCCTTGACATAATCCTCATCTCGTGAAGTGTATGAAAAATGATTAGGCGCTTCGTCTCCTGGCTGAATTTCTGTCACATCGTAATTGATAGAAGAAGCCTTGACACGTGGAGGTGTTCCTGTCTTGAAACGACCGATTTCGAGGCCCAGTTCCTTGAGATTGTCAGCTAGGTTAATCGAAGCTAGGCTGTGGTTAGGACCTGATGAATACTTAAGGTCTCCAATGATAATTTCCCCACGGAGGGCAGTCCCTGTCGTCACGATAACAGCCTTGGCAGCATACTCTTGATGGGTAGCTGTACGAACACCGACAACCTTGCCATCTTCAACCAAAATCTCATCAATCATGGTCTGACGAAGGGTCAGATTTTCTTGATTTTCAACCGTCTTGCGCATTTCCTTGGAGTAAAGCTCCTTGTCAGCCTGCGCACGAAGGGCACGGACAGCTGGCCCCTTCCCTGTGTTAAGCATCTTCATCTGGATGTAAGTCTTGTCAATGGTTTTGGCCATCTCGCCACCGAGGGCATCAACTTCACGCACGACAATCCCCTTGGCAGAACCACCGATAGAAGGATTACAAGGCATGAAAGCCAGCATTTCAATGTTGATAGTCGCAAGCAAAACCTTACAACCCATACGGCTAGCAGCCAAGGAAGCCTCGACCCCAGCGTGTCCCGCACCAATTACAATAATATCGTATTCTTCAGTAAAATTATAAGTCATGTTTCTCTCCTATTCCTCAAGATGAATGTGTCTTAGTTGGCCGTCCCAAACTGGTAGGGCTGTTTTTAGAAAGGCTGGAACTAGCTGGATATTCTGGAGCTGATCAAAGTCAATCCACTCACAGGGCTGCCTCTTCTCATCTTCCTGCATGGTCAATGGGGCATCTTCAAGCAAATCCACCAGATAATGAAACTCGATATTGTGATAGGAAACACCGTCCTGTTCAAAACGATTTTCAACCACAAAAGCTAGCTGTCCAGCTTGAGCTCTGACACCCAGTTCTTCCCTCACTTCACGGACTACCGCGTCTTCCGTGCTTTCATTGACTTGAATCGCACCGCCAATAGTGTAATACTTACCCTTTTCTTTGGTAACTAGGAGCTTACGATTTTGAAGAATCAAAGCTGTCGCCCGAACTCCAAAAACCGTATTTCCTACTCTTGTCCGAAAGTCTTGCTGAGTCATTCTTGTCCTTTCCCTTAAACGACACAAAAAACAGTCAAAACTCCAAAGAAGTGCAGGACAAAAAAGCCTGCAACATCCATGAGCTTTGACCATCATTTCTATTGCTTTTATTATTGTAGCAAATTGAGAAAATTTGTCAATCTAAATGTACTGACAAACTTGTCCGTCACGGTAGGCATTATCAATCAAACCGCCACCTAGACACTCTTCGCCATCGTAAAAGACAACTGCCTGACCTGGTGTGATGGCGCGCTGCGGCTCTGCAAAGATGACCTCGGCCTTGTCTCCTTTGACATGGACGGTCACCTTAGAATCAGGCTGACGGTAGCGGAATTTGGCTGTGCATTCTAGCGTAAATTCCTCTGGCATGTCACGAGTAAAGTGGACTTGACTGGCCTCTAGGCTTGTTGACATGAGCGAGTCATGGTAGAAACCTTGGCCGACATAGAGAATATTCTTGCTCAGGTCTTTTCCGACAACAAACCAAGGGGCATTGTCACCGCCGTGTTGCCCACCGATACCAAGCCCGCCACGCTGACCAATCGTATAGTACATAAGGCCGGCATGCTCGCCCATATCGCGACCATCCACAGTCATCATGCGACCAGGCTGAGCTGGCAGGTAGTTGCTGAGGAAATTTTTAAAGTTCTTTTCTCCGATAAAGCAAATCCCTGTCGAGTCTTTCTTCTTAGCAGTTGCAAGGCCTGCTTCTTCTGCTAGTCTGCGAACTTCAGGCTTTTCCAAATGCCCCAGTGGGAACATGGTTTTTTGAAGTTGTTCTTGCGAAAGTTGGCTGAGGAAATAGGTTTGGTCCTTGCCATTGTCCACGCCACGAAGCATGTGAACGATGCCATCCTCATCACGTGCCACTCGGGCATAATGCCCAGTCGCTACATAGTCTGCCCCCAAGGTCATGGCATAGTCCAAAAAGGCCTTAAACTTGATTTCCTTGTTACACATAACGTCTGGATTTGGCGTGCGTCCTGCACGGTATTCCGCTAGGAAATACTCAAAAACGCGGTCCCAGTACTCTTTTTCAAAATTGACAGAGTAGTAAGGAATGCCAATCTGGTCTGCCACCGCAGCCACATCCTTGTAATCTTCGGTCGCCGTACAGACGCCGTTTTCATCTGTGTCGTCCCAGTTCTTCATGAAGATACCGATCACATCGTAGCCCTGCTCCTTGAGCAAAAGAGCCGTCACCGACGAATCAACACCACCACTCATCCCCACGACAACACGTGTTTTAGAGTTATCACTCATGGTAAGTCTCCCATCTATTCGTTTATTCACGATTGAAGGTCGTGTGTGCTTCACGATTGAAGGTCGCTTGAGCAGTATTCATTATAACATGCTTGGTTGGAGAAGACAAGAAAGAGGCTGTCAATCGACCAACCTCTTATTCTGAACCTATCAATCTAGCACTTTCTAGCTTCATTCGCTTTCTTAGCAACTGCAATCTGGTATTTCACTTGGTCAAATCCTGTACCTCCCAAAGAATTTCGTCTTTGAACAGCAGTTTTAGGTTGCAAGTAGACATAGATATCCTCGGCAATGAGGGAATGATAGGTTTGCAATTCCTCCAAAGTCCAATCTTGAATATTTTTAGCAGACTTGATAGAGTCTAGCACTAATCTTCCCACAACCTCATGAGCTTCTCTAAATGGCAAACCTTTCCCTGCCAAATAATCTGCCAACTCAGTTGCATTTGAAAAGTCCTTCTCTGTAGACTCTTGCATTTTTTCCTTGTTTACCTGCAAACTAGATAACATACCTGCCAATACATCGAGGGAATTTAAAATCGTTTCGACCGTATCAAACATTCCTTCCTTATCCTCTTGCAAATCCTTATTATAAGCTAAAGGCAAGGACTTCATGACTGTCAATAGCCCAAATAGATTCCCATAAACTCTACCAGTCTTTCCTCGAATCAACTCAGCCATATCTGGATTTTTCTTTTGGGGCATAATAGAGGAACCTGTTGTAAACGTATCTGACAAGGTAATGAATTGGTACTCAAAGCTACACCAATTGATCATTTCTTCACAAAAACGGCTCATATGCATCATGAGTATACTGGCATTGGATAGAAATTCTAAGATAAAATCGCGGTCACTAACAGCATCCAAAGAATTTGTATAAGGTTGCTTAAACTCTAACAAATCGCTAGAAAATTGACGATCAATGGGGAAAGTCGTTCCTGCCAAAGCTGCCGCACCTAGAGGGCATAGGTCTGTATGCTTCTGGTTAAATTCAAAACGTTCACTATCTCTCTGAAACATATTGTAGTAAGCCATCAGGTGGTGGGCAAAACTAATAGGCTGAGCATGTTGCAGATGGGTATAGCCCGGCATGATTGTCTCCACATGATTTTCCGCCAAATCTAATAAAACACCCTTGAGATGAGCCAGTTTATCTAGGACATGGCCTAGTTGCTCCTTGAGATATAAGTGCATATCTGTCGCAACTTGGTCATTTCGAGAACGAGCTGTATGTAACTTCCCTGCAAGGGGACCAATTTTTTCTGTCAGCAATACTTCCATATTCATGTGAATATCTTCATTTGCGATATCAAAGTCAAGTTGGTCTGCCTCTAGCTCTTCTAAAAGCTCTTTCAAGCCTTCTTGAATCTTTTCTGACTCCTTCAAACTCAAAATACCCGTCTGACCCAACATCTGAACGTGGGCTAAAGAACCAATCACATCAAATTTAGCTAATTTCTGGTCAAAAGATATACTCGCACCAAAGCGCTCTACCCAGTCTTCGACAGTACCTTCAAAGCGACCACCCCATAATTTTGTATTCTTAGCCATATCACATCCACCTCTCTAGTCAATCGTCCTATTTTGCGCTTTTTTGAACCTCAGAATGAACCTTGGTTGGAAGTCCCCATAACTTAATAAAGCCAACAGCCGCATCTTGGTCAAAGGTATCTGCACTAGTATACGTCGCCAAATTTTCATCGTAAAGTGAATTTGGTGATTTACGAGCCACGACCTGAGCACTTCCCTTATAGAGTTTGACTTTTGCAGTCCCATTGACAACTTTTTGAGTCTCTTTAATATAAGCAATCAAGGCTTGTGTAGCTGGACTAAACCACAAAGCATTATAAATGAGATTTGATAATTCATTTTCTATGATTGGTTTAAAATGAGCCACTTCTCTCACAAGCGTCAAGTCCTCAATTTCCTTATGAGCTGTCAGCAAGGTCACTGCCCCTGGACACTCATAGATTTCTCTTGATTTAATCCCAACCAAACGATTTTCCACGTGGTCAATCCGTCCAACCCCATGTTTTCCAGCTATTTCATTGAGTTTTTGAATCAAATCCGCCAATTTTAGCCCTTCTCCATTGAGGGAAACTGGAATACCTTCACTAAACTCAATCTCAATGTATTCTGGCATATCTGGAGCTTGCTCTGGAGAAGTTGTGATGCCAAAGGCTTCTTCTGGAGCCTGATTCCATGGATTTTCCAAAATACCACATTCATTGGCACGTCCCCAAAGATTTTGGTCGACAGAATAGGGATTATCAAGGTCAGCAGGAACAGGTACCCCATTTTCCTTGGCATAATGAATTTCTTCCTCCCTAGACCATTTCCATTCACGAACTGGCGCAATCACTTTTAAATTGGGATCCAAGGCTGCAATCGATACTTCAAAACGCACTTGGTCATTCCCCTTACCTGTACAACCATGAGCAATTGTAGTCGCTCCTGTCTGATGCGCTATTTCAACCAATTTTTTAGAAATAAGAGGGCGGCTCAAGGCAGATACCAAGGGGTACTTTTGTTCATAATAGGCATGTGACTGAAGAGCCACTAGCACATAATCTGTAGCAAATTCGTCCTTAACATCAATGACATAAGATTCGACTGCCCCAACCTTAAGAGCCTTATCATGGATGAAATCTAAGTCTTTCCCTTCACCCACATCCATACAAACTGCAACAACATCATAATCTTTCTTTAACCATGTAATAGCAACTGATGTGTCCAAACCGCCAGAATAGGCCAAAATTACTTTTTCTTTACTCATATTCTTTTCCTTCTTTCTATTTTTCAATGGACGCTTTAAAGGCATCCTCAATGAGTTTGTCTAATTCCCCAGACTCCTTCAACTTTTGAATGGTTTTATCGACCGCCTCTTTTAATTCCTTGCTATCTTTTTTCATGGCGACCGCGTAGGAATCATCTTGCTCTTTTTCAAAATTGAGGTCTGCGATTGCTAAATCAGGATTATTTTCCACAAATCCCTTGGCAACAGGTTCTTCAAAGATAACGGCATCCACTTGCCCTGATTTTAAATCTGTGATTAAATTCCCATTTTTAGGCAGAGATACGAGGGAAGAATTTTGTAGCAAATCTTTCGCCATCGTTTCTTGAATCGAACCTTTCTGCGCTCCGACCTTTTTCTGCGCTAAGTCGTTGACAGACTGATAAGTGGCTAAATCAGATTTTTTGACAATGAGCTTATTTTTTGAAGTATAGTAGGGAGTTGAAAAATCGAACACCTTGCTCCGTTCATCTGTCTTAGAAACACCTGATATGGCAAGGTCAGCTTTTCCTGATTGAACACTAGCCAGTACATTGTCAAAACTCATGGGAGATAGTTCCAATTCGACACCTAGTTCTGTTGCGATAGCCTTGGCTAATTCGATATCTGAACCCACAATCTGATTTTTCCCATCAACCACTTTTTGATATTCAAATGGAGCAAAATCTGGATTGAGGGCTACAACCAATTTTCCTTTGGACTTGATGGCTTCAATTCCAGCCGATTGATTGTTACTACAAGCAAATAGTAGGGGGAGCATCACTAAACCAAACATCGTCATCAACACCTTCTTCATCTTATTCATAACAAAGCCTCCTTTATGTTTATTCTTTTTGGTTGTATAAATAATACTCCTATACTCATCATTTGTCAAGCCTAAATTGAAAATTTTTTCAATTTGAAACAAAAAAACCTAGAAATACTACATAAAAATGTCATTCCTAGGCGTATTTATGCTATTTCTCTCTGAAAAACATGAGTATTCAGCCAGTCAAAAGAAGCTGAACGAACTCATTTTCCCTCGCCCAATTCAATGATACGATGACATTGTTGGGCTACATAAGCATCGTGGGTCACGATAATGACTGTTTTCCCTTCTCGATTCATCTCTAAGAGAAACTTCAAGACCAAATCTCTATTTTCAGGATCCAGCGAACCTGTCGGCTCATCGGCTAAAATCAGCTGGCTGGGTTTTAAGATGGCTCTAGCAACTGCAATTCGTTGTTGTTCGCCACCAGACAACTCGGAGACCTTTTGATGCAAAGTAGCTGACAAACCTACTCTCTCTAAAATCTCTTCCACCTTTTTGAGTTTGTCTTTCTTAGACAATTTCACATATTTCAGCGCCAGCATGAGATTGTACTCGACCGTTTCATCATCAATCAGGGCAAAATTTTGAAATAGATAAGAGATATGTTCACGGATTATTGTTTGTGACTTGGCAGAATTGACCGCTAGATTTGTCTGACCAAAAATCTCATACCGTCCGCTATAATCATCATCTATCAAACCTAATAAATTTAACAAGGTCGACTTACCACTACCACTTTTTCCAACGATGGCAACCAAATCTCCCTGATCAATCCTGAGAGATAAGTTATCCAAAATCACTTTTCCCCCAATGGTTTTGGTAATATTTTCCAACTCAATCATAAGATGCCCCCTTTCAATAACTCTACTAGACTTTTTTTCTCCATCTTAGAAGCCAAGGCTAGCACAAATAGTATATCCAAACATGTAAAACCTGCAAACAGTAGAAGTGGCAGGAGCGCATGGGCAAAGAAAATCAATACTAGAAGAGGCAAACTATAGCCCAGCAAGAGCAGGACTAGGAGAGGGCGATAGCGATCGACCAGTTTCCACCCCATAAACTTCTTGGTAATGATATCCCTGCGCTTCAACAAGAAAGTAGTAACGAGTAAAAAGTAGGAGACAATCATACTGAGAAGAGCAAATAAGGCAAAAAGAACGTTAAAATTACGAACAGAATCCCGATAGGTATCAACCATCCCCTCTTGAATTGCTTGAATCGATGAAAATTTTAAATAATTTCCATCTGACAATTTCTCAACTAACTCTGTAATCTCTTTTTGATGTTGAACCGTATTTTCAATTTTAATCGGATTATTTAAGCCAGTTGTTGACAGGGAGGCTTTCTCATCCCACATCATATCAGAATCATTGACCAAGCTAATAATTGGATTGTGGAGATTTTCCTTTCGCTCATTATTATAAGGGAAGAAAGACCAATCTCCTTCATAGTAGGCAATTTCTACATCCATATCTTCTATTGTTTGCTTTTGCTGATCTTCATACCTCAGAGAAAGATAGGCGATGGATTTTCCCAAGAACTGATTCTTGCCTTCTTGTCCTTTGTCACTGATTGGCAACAAAATCACCTTTTTAGTGCCGGTATCTGGTAACTTGAATCCCTTGCTCTTTAGAAAATTGCTATTAGCATAGTAAACATCTACCTTATCAGGCAGTTGGTAGTTCTGCACTTGTTCAGCTTTGATGACTGGTTTGATAGGAAGACTCGTACTTCGCACATAGTTTACTTGTGTTTTTGCTAGCAAGTCTTGATAAAATTGGTAGAAATAATCTGTAGATTTCCCTGAACCTGCTAGCTCTTCTTGCCACAGGTTATCATTGAGTTTGAAGGTTTCTAAGGTCAGGTAATTTCCTTGGCTTACCCACTGTTGCTGATAAGCAAGTTCTTTGTTTTCTTGTTCTAAACTTCTGCCCACCCCAATCAGTAAGGCCGTCAGTAAAATAGTTGTCCCTATTTTCATCACATAATTGAAGATAAGACCAAGTTTGACAGATGAAAAACCTTTCAACATGGAGCTGACTGTCATTTTCTGAATCATCAGGTAGGTCAGCCAACTGATGAACAAATACAACTGTAAAAGCAGAAATTGGGATAAGAGTAAACTTGGGAACAGAAGTTTTGGTCTGTAGTCCAGCACTAAAAATAGTCCCAAGTCAATGATAAGACTTCCACCCAAGAGAAGATAAAAATTAGTCTTTACAAAACCAGCTAAAATCGCCCTGCTTTGGAAACCAAGTAACTTTTGAACCCCCACTCGTTTCATCTCCATCATCGGCTGATAAACTGTCATTAAAATCACAAGCAAGATTGCCAAGATAAAGATAATGATAGATAGTAACAACTCTTGATTTAGCACTCCAACCTGACTTCGGTAAGTGGGTTCTAATAAAATCGTCTTATCTATCTGGAAAAAATCACTCCACTTTTGTAGAATGGTATCGCGATCTATCTCTTTGCTGGAGGTAATCATGTAGCGCCCATTTACAGTATGGGATTTATCCTCAATATAGGATTGGAAGGTCTGGAGTCGAATGAGTTTCACCTTTAAAAAGGTGGGAATGGTTCCTAGATTATTGGGAAGATCCTGGTTGCTGTAGACCCCCTTCTCATTCTTTGAAAAATCAAGAGAAGTCAGACCGAACTCCTGATAGGGGAAGGTTTCCTTATTAAAAACACCAGCCTTGACGGCTTCATCGCCATTATCTACTTTGATAATAGAGACCTTGTCTTGATTTGCAACCTCTTCAAAAAACTGGAGAATCGTTTCTGTCGGTTTAGTGACATCTTTCAAGTACAAGTCAAATGAATAAGTTGTCTTGCCCATCTCCTGAATCCGCACTATTTCACGTGTAACATTTACATTCAGGACAAAAAACGTAGTACACAGCAAGAGCAGGAGCATACAAAGATGACTGATTTTTTTCATAGAGATACCTCCCGTGAAGAGACGAAAGCGAGATAGGTGCAGGTACTTTTTATTTTTTGCTAGACCTTAAGTAGGTGTAAATAAATCCTGCACTTATAGCCAGAGTTGTCCACCATTTAAAATCAATATGCAAAAGTGAAAAGATTATAAAACTGATGATTAGCGAGGCTAAAATATAAACAATGATTAAAATTTTATTTTTCATAGGAATTGCCTTTCTGAATGAATTCTAGTGTTTACAGCTCATTTGTAAAGTTTACAATAAGCCACTAGGGCAATTGTCAATCAGAATGTCCGTTTATCTGTCAATAATCCGAGAAAATCTTGTCGTTTCAAGTCAGAGAAATGTTTGGTAGAAAGACTTCCTTTTTGAAGTCCATCATCTCTAACCTGCAAATAATAGCTATGTTGGCTTGTTTTAATTGTCAAAAAATCGCCAAATATAAAAACTCTTTTCCAGTTGCGAATCTCAAATTCTTTCATCTCTGATTTTGGAATGCGGATAAGTCCTTGTCGCAAATCACGATGGTGCTCACTTGTGAAAGTCATCCCATTCCCAAGATTTCTTATCAGTAGTTCATCTGGAGTCACCATCACCAGCGCTATTTTAGTTAAGAAAATTTCAACTGTTGGTGGTAAAATCGCCAAATTAAACCAAGGATGTAGGTAGCGATACGCTAAGAAATACTGAGGCTCCTCACCCAATCCTAGTTGTTTATATAAGGCCTTGACCTCACTATCTAACCTCGCTTCAAAAGACACATCCGAATGCGCTTCTTCCTTCTTCTGATTAAAATAACGCATCCAGACTAGGAAACCTATAAAGACTATGCTAAATAGTCCTGATAAGAGATATTTTAAATTGTAGTTCATCACTTAACCTCCTGATTCACTACTCTACCTAAAGCAGAGGCCTATCTATTTTGAAAATAGTTCCATAACAACTTTAAATAAGACGGGTGTCATTAAAATTAGGATAATTCCTATCACAAATATCATGACTACTCGAAAAAGTTCCTTATTTTTAAACATTTTTCCACCCCTTTTCTAGTTACATCATAGTACTCATTAACCCCATATTAAAATTACACCAAACTTATTTTAGCTTTCTTTTTTACTTTTTATATTACTATGATACAATATTTTTAATAGAATTTTATTCTTTGTTAACTTTTTTCACGAAAAGGAGAAAGCCCATGCGTTATGATTTCGGAAAAGTCTATAAAGACATACGTGAATCAAAAGGATTGACCCAAGAAGAGGTCTGTGGAAATGTCCTCTCAAGAACCAGCCTATCAAAGATTGAAAGTGGTAAAGTAACTCCCAAATATGAAAATATGGAGTTTCTTCTCCGGCAAATCAATATGAGTTTTGAAGAGTTTGACTATATCTGCCACCTCTATCAACCGAGCCAACGAACAGAAATCATGCAAACCTATCTCAATATGAGCTCAACCCTAGGGACTAGTGAACTCGAAAAACTATTTCAAAAATGCCAAGACTATCTCAAAACCCACCACGACCTGCCCATAGAAGAAATCAGAGATATGTTGGAAATTGTCATTCATATCCGTCAACATGGTACAGAGCAACTGTCAAACCAAGTGAAACAGACTGTCACAAAACTTTGGGAAAAAATTGAAAAACAAGATACATGGTATGAAAATGATCTAAAAATCCTCAATACCATCCTTTTCAGCTTTCCCATTGAACACCTCCATCTCATTACTGAAAAAATCTTGCAACGCTTGGAAGTCTATAAAAACTATCAACATCTACATGACTTGCGAGTGACAATCCTACTCAACCTTTCCACTATTTACTTATACAATCAAGACAAAAACATGTGTAAGCAAATCTGCTATACTTTACTAGAGGACGCCAAGAACAAGAAAAGCTACGATAGGCTTGCTATCTGCTATGTCCGTATCGGGATTTGTAGGGATGATGCTAAACTTATCCAAAAAGGTTTCTCACTTCTGGAGCTGACCGAGGAAACTTCTATGCTGTCTCATCTCAAAAAAGAAGTAGAAACCTATTATCAACCGAAGGAAAAATAAAAAGGGATTAGAAAAAACTAACTTCTAAATAAAAGATATTTTAAATTGTAGTTCATCACTTAACCTCCTGATTCACGCCTCTGCCTAAAACAGAGGCCTATTTATTTCCATAACAATTTTAAATAAGACTGGTAACATTGTATCAAGCTAGAATTCTTTCTTTTCTAGCTACATCATAATTCTCGACTAAATACAAAGTTAAGGGCACTGAATTTGTCAACGCTTCCACAACCCCATTTCACCTATATTATAAATCAACATATATAAACTGTCAAGCAATTTAAGTAATAATCGAAATATTTTTTAAAAGAAGAATTATAATTATATTCAGTGCATAAAAAAGATAGCTTCTGCTATCCTTATATATTCTCTGACTACTTATCGATCAGATATTGTTCTACCTTGAGTGCCATAACTTCATTATTTTCAATTAGATAGAGCACCTTAGCTTTCATATAACAGTCCTTAGCAACAGAAATATCAAGATCTTCTGTTACATTTCCCAACAAACAATATAAATCTGCTAATCTAAAGCTACTATGATATTTGTTACAAAATTCAATTATCTCCAATAATAGGGCTCTGGACTTATCCATCTCCTCCTGTTTCCAAAGGTGATAACAATAATTGTATTTTATTTTGATATACAACTCAATTTGTTCACGCACACTGGTATCGATTTTTGAAAGGGCTACGGAAACCTGATCATATAGTTGTTCAAATTTCTCCTTATCCTCATCATAGCCTAAGAAAATCAGCAGGGTATTAAAAATATATAAGTAGTCCACTTTATCAATACTAATCCTACTGATGATGTCCTCTATTTTTGAAATAGCTAGTTTTAATTGATGTTCACATTGATAGGTTAGAATGGCATCTATCCAGTCCAGATAAATCTTTTCATCAAAAGATAAAGAAGTCTGTTGCTTTCTCTCTCCCTCGAAAGCATATTTCAAAGAGGCATAATCTTGATTTTCCAACAATGTTTCAGATAACCTCTTGAAAGCAGACAAGCCTAGAAACTCTTTCGAAATTTCTCCTGAAAAGAAATAGTCCATATTTAAGCCCATTTTTTCAGATAATTTATATAACAAATCTGCTCCTGGCATATATTTACCTTGTTCCATGCGACTTATCTGAGTTTGTTGGCAAATTCCTTCTGCCAACTCTTTTTGCGACCAGCCCAGCTCTTTTCGCTTATTTTTTAATCTTGTTGCTAATAATGCATGCATGCTAACCACCACTATTTATATTCTATAAAAACATTATACTACTTTTTTGAGAAGATTATGTCATATTGTCTACAAAGAGTGAACAGACTTCTTAAAATGTAAGAAAAAAGAGCTATTAAAAGCTCTTCCCCTATTTCTTAATACCAGCCGTTGTTAAGCCAGAAGTTTTTAGCGGCTGTCCATGAACCGTAACGTCCTGCAACGTAGGCATCTGCTACACGTTCTTGGTTTTCAGCTGAGTAGTCACCATTCAAGTATGAATCTGTCAATTGGTAACGTCCGATATAACGTCCATTTGTAGCTGTATAGCTACCGCCTGATTCTTTTTGTGCAATCCATTCTTTAGCTTCTGCTTCAGATCCGCTTACAGTTGAAACAACTGTTTCTTCTGCTACTGTTTCGCTTGCTACTGGAGTTTCCTCCTCTACTTCTGTAGTTTCTGCTGCTGGAACTGAAACAGTTTCATCTTGAGCAGCTGGTGCTGCATAAGTCGTTGAAGCTGGTGCTACTGGCGCTGCTGGACCGTCGATAACCAACTCTTGACCAACATAAATCATATGGATGTTGTCAATGTGGTTGTTTTCTGCCAATTTCTCAACAGTTGTGTTGTGAGTTTCAGCGATTTCTGAAAGTGTATCACCTTCTTTAACAGTGTAAGTTGATGATTCTTGAGCAGATACAAATGATGGAGCAAATACTGCAAACAAGGCAGCTACTCCTGCAAGAGTTGTTTTAATCTTTTTAGTTGTTGATTTCATATTTGAAAATTCTCCTTCTTTCTATAGTTCTATGATACCTTTTAAATATTACCGTTTCTTGACACTTTTATGTAGAAATATTACAAAATTATTTTTTATTTCCCTAAATAATGTGTTTTTTGTCATAAAAGATACTATTTTTATGCTATTTGAGGTATTAGAAAGGTTTTCATCCACAATTAAAGTCAAGACCTTTATTCTTTGATATAATAGAGATAAGAATTTTTATAAGGGGAAACTGATGAAATCACTTCGTTTTCAATCTGTCTTTGATATCATCGGACCAGTTATGATTGGCCCATCTAGTAGCCATACCGCTGGTGCTGTTCGTATTGGGAAGATTGTCTCTTCCATTTTTGATGATACTCCGACAGAAGTCGAATTCCAACTTTTTAACTCATTTGCCAAGACCTATCGTGGTCACGGGACAGACCTAGCCCTTGTTGCAGGTATTTTAGGCATGGATACAGATGATCCTGAAATCCCAAATAGTCTGGAGATTGCCCACAAGCGTGGCATCAAGATTGTCTGGACCATTCAGAAAGACAGCAATGCCCCCCACCCAAACACCACTAAAATTACCGTCAAAAATGCCCACAAGACCATCAGCGTAACTGGTATTTCTATCGGTGGAGGGAATATTCAGGTCACCGAACTCAATGGCTTTGCCGTCTCTCTCAATATGAATACACCGACTATCATCATTGTTCATCAAGATATTCCAGGTATGATTGCCCTCGTAACAGAAGCCCTTTCACGCTATGGTATCAATATCGCCCAGATGAATGTCACTCGTGAAAAAGCTGGTGAAAAAGCCATTATGATTATCGAAGTTGACAGTCGCAACTGTGATGAGGCCATCGAAGAAATTCGAAAAATCCCTCATCTCCACAATGTCAATTTCTTTAAATAGGAGGAAGCATGTTTTATTCTATCAAAGAATTGGTCGAGCAGGCAGAACTGGACTTTCAAGGAAATGTCGCAGAACTCATGATTACAACAGAGTTTGAATTGACTGGTCGCGAACGTGAAGAAGTCCTCCTTCTCATGGAACGCAATCTGGAAGTCATGAAAGCCTCTGTCCAACTTGGCCTCAATGAAAATAAATCTCGTAGTGGCCTGACAGGTGGAGATGCTGCCAAATTGGATCACTACATCAAAAACGGAAAAACTCTATCAGATTACACGATTCTCTCTGCTGCCCGAAATGCCATCGCAGTCAATGAACACAATGCTAAAATGGGCTTGGTTTGTGCCACTCCGACCGCAGGAAGTGCTGGCTGTCTGCCCTCCGTTCTAACAGCTGCTATTGAAAAATTAGACCTCAGCCACGAGCAACAGCTGGATTTCCTCTTTGCTGCCGGTGCCTTTGGACTAGTCATCGCAAACAATGCCTCTATCTCAGGTGCTGAAGGTGGCTGTCAGGCTGAGGTTGGTTCGGCCTCTGCTATGAGCGCTGCCGCCTTGACTCTGGCTGCAGGTGGGACACCCTACCAAGCCAGTCAAGCTATTGCCTTTGTCATTAAAAATATGCTAGGTCTCATCTGTGACCCTGTTGCCGGCTTGGTCGAAGTTCCCTGTGTCAAGCGCAATGCTATGGGAGCTAGTTTTGCCTTCATCGCAGCAGACATGGCCTTGGCAGGTATCGAATCTAAAATCCCTGTGGATGAAGTTATCGATGCCATGTATCAAGTAGGAGCAAGCATGCCAACTGCCTTTCGTGAAACGGCTGAAGGTGGACTCGCTGCCACACCTACTGGTCGTCGCCTCCAAAAAGAAATTTTCGGAGAATAAGTTTATCAAAGAGGAGAAACTATGACCTCTATCTCAGCTATCTTTTTCGATCTGGACGGAACCCTCGTTGATAGTTCTATCGGGATTCACAATGCCTTTACCCATACCTTTAAGGAGCTCGGGGTGCCTAGCCCTGATGCCAAAACTATTCGTGGTTTTATGGGACCGCCTCTTGAAAGTAGTTTTGCGACCTGCCTGCCTAAAGAACAAATTTCTGAGGCCGTCCAGATATACCGTTCTTACTATAAGGAGAAAGGCATCCATGAAGCTCAACTCTTTCCTCAGATTGTAGACTTGCTTGAGAAGTTATCGAGCAATTATCCTCTTTATATCACCACTACAAAGAATACTCCAACCGCTCAAGACATGACTAAAAACTTGGGAATCTATCATTTCTTTGATGGCATTTATGGTTCCAGCCCTGAAGCACCCCATAAGGCAGATGTCATTCGCCAAGCCTTGCAGACACATCAACTAGCACCTCAACAAGCTATCATCATCGGCGATACCAAGTTTGATATGCTGGGAGCTCAAGAAACAGGCATTCAGAAATTAGCCGTCACTTGGGGATTTGGAGAGCAAGCAGATTTACTAGACTATCAGCCTGATTATATCGCCCACAAACCCTCAGATGTTTTAGAGTATTTTCAATAACATAGACTGGGCGACAACCCCATTTCAGAAGAAAATGAAGTAAGTCTCTACATAACAAAACGCATATTACCAAGGTTCTTCAGACCTGATAATATGCGTTTTTCTGTTTTTATTCAACGTGGGTGGTTTGATTGGCAAAGGCGATAATGGCTTGCTTCAACTCATCTCCACTAAGAGTGCGGAACTCTTCAATCTTTTGATCGATGGCTTCTAGAGGCATGACATTAACCTTACCAACGAAAATCTTATCCATAACCTGGTTATCAACCAATTCGGTCGAAACCAAGAGTTCTTCGTAAAGTTTTTCGCCTGGGCGGATTCCAACTTCAACAATTGGAATTTCACTTTCGGTGTGTCCACTTAGAAGGACCATTTTCTTGGCCAAGTCATAAATCTTGACTGGTTTACCCATATCAAGGATAAAGACTTCTCCATCCTTGGCGTAAGCACCAGCATGGATAACCAGACGGCTAGCTTCTGGAATGGTCATAAAGTAACGGGTCATGCGGAAGTCTGTGACCGTTACAGGCCCGCCTTCAGCAATCTGACGTTCAAAGACTGGAATCACACTACCACGACTACCAAGAACATTCCCAAAACGAACTGCACAGTAGGTTGATTGGCTACGTTGGTTAAAACCAGTGACAATCAACTCCGCCACGCGCTTGGTTGCTCCCATAACATTGGGTGGATTAACCGCCTTATCCGTCGAAATCATAACCATCTTAGGTATTTTAGCTTCATCAACAGCTCTAGCAACATTGTAGGTTCCACGGATATTGTTTTTGAAGGCTTCTTTTGGATTGCGCTCCATCATAGGAACGTGCTTGTGGGCAGCCGCATGATAAACAATAGCAGGCTTGTACTGCTCAAAGACTTGCAATAGACGATCATAGTCTTGAATATCTGCAATCACTGGCACATAATCAATCCCTTGGAACTTACGAATCAATTCATGATACACAAGGTAGATTGAATTTTCCCCGTGACCGAGCAAGACGATGCGTTCAGGATTGAAACGGCTAACTTGGCGACAGATTTCAGAACCGATTGAGCCACCAGCACCTGTAACCAAGATTGTCTTACCTGTCAGTTCTGCTCCCAGACGCGATTCGTCAAGACGAATTTCCTGACGACCCAAAAGGTCCGTAATATCAATTTTTTGGAACCCAGTACCTGCTTGGTGAAGTCCTTGAACAACAGTTTCAACTTTAGGCATCTTGTAACATTTGACACCCAGCTTATTACACATCTGCAAGATACGCTCATATTCTGACGGGTCAAGCGACGGAATCGCAACGATAACACGCTCGATTTGATGGCGTTTGGCTAATTCAGGCAATTCATCATATGAACCCAAAACAGGAATCCCACCAAGTTTTTGTCCCTTTTTCTTCGCATCCTTATCCAAAATACCAACAAGTTCCAAATCACTGGTTGGATGTTGGTAACTATCCATAAAGAGGGCTCCGCCATCACCAGCACCAATCAAGAAGGTTCGACGGTGTTCCCCATCACCACTTCCTTTTTTGCGTCTAGAGTAGATTAACTGCCAAGTAATCCGTGGCAACAAAATCAAGAAGGTACTCAACAAGATAAAGAGAATGATGAAACGGATTGAAAAGAGTGGCAAGAAGGCATAGCAGATACTATATGACAAGACACTGCTGGCAGTCACACCAAAAAAGATTTTCATGAAATCCGTAATCTTGCTGTAACGACTGATACTAGCGTTCAATCCCCAAAATCCAATCATCAATTGATAGAACAGGAAGGCCAAACTCGTATAGATGATGTAGTCAACAGGTGCTGGATTAATCAAGCCGTAGAATAAGATATAAGATACAATGATGGAAACCACCATACTGAAAATATCAAATATTCCCCAGAAAACCTGCTTTTGTTGTTTATTTAAAATTTCCACCAGATCAATCACATAATCTGTTAGTTTTTTATTCATAGAAATTTACTCCTCCTTAAAAGAGTTTTACTATATTGTTATTGTAGCATATTTTAATTTATTTGGCTTATTTTTCCAAATAAATTACTGTTCCCTTGTACTCTTTCTTCCATTTAAATCCTCTAATTAAACCTACAATCGTCCCAAGGCCATAAGCAAAGTGAATGGAAAATAAAAGAAAGGGCATCACAATTAGAAATCCATTTTTATGTTTTAATAAAGTCAGCAAAGTGAGTAATGACAAAAGTAGAAAATAAGCACCTAATAGTAAAGTTATGAATACGAATGTGATCGGTAACAATGCTAGACTAAACACAAGACTCAAAACAAATAAACAAGGAACATAGTGAAATAATGATAAACACTTAGGCTGAACATGACTTGTCAAGCCAATCCACAAACCATTTGAATACTTTTGATGCAGCATTTTCTTGAATGTTGGTCGAATATACTGATAAGATAGAATACTTGGGCTATAGCGGATTTTATAACCATGTTCTCGAATTCTATAATGAATATCATTATCTTCAGTTCGGCCAAGTTGCTCATTTACTAAACCAACCTTCTGGAAAACCTCTCGTTTATACATCCCATGAAAAATAGAAGAAACATATCTATCCTCGGAACTATTTCGATAATTGGCAATGCTACTGCCAAACATATTTTCCTCAACAAGATGCAAGGTCTCTGCCCATTTTCCCTTTCCTTCAACAATCGTCGGTCTAGGTCCCCCACAGACAGATTCACCTTGTTGAATAACAGCCACATTATTCATTACAAAACTCTCAGTAACTTTTGAATGAGCATCAATTTTTAAAATAAGGTCCCCTACAGAATGTTTAACTCCCAGGTTAAAACCACTAGCTTGATTTTTCTTAGGATTGTTATACAATCTAATTGAGTTAAACTCTGTGTCTTCTTTTATAAATTGCTGAATGATGGCTGTTGTCCCATCTGTAGACATAGCATTTATAAATAGAATTTCAATATTTTCTTTAGGATAGGTTTGATTTTTTAAGTCCTCAATTAGACCAGGCAGATATTTTTCTTCATTGTATGCACTGATTACAATGGATACGAGAAGACTTTCAACATTTTGAGTCACTACTACTCTCCTGAATTTTTCCTTCCACTATTTTATCATAATTTTCAAGACTTTCCTATTTTTATCTTGAAAGCCAGAAACCTTACTTGACATTATAGGGAAAAAGCCTTAAAATAAGCTGTTATTAAAATCAGCTAGAAGAGGTATTATATGAAAAAGCAATCACTCTTTTTTGTTCCAGGTATTATCCTGATTGGTGTTTCCTTGCGGACTCCATTTACTGTTTTACCCATTATTTTGGGAGATATTTCGCAAGGTCTGGGGGTAGAAGTTAGTTCACTTGGTGTCTTGACCAGCCTTCCCCTCCTCATGTTTACTCTCTTCTCGCTCTTTTCTACCCGATTGGCTCAGAAAATTGGCTTGGAGCATCTCTTCACCTACAGCCTCTTCTTCTTGACCATCGGTTCTCTCATTCGACTAATCAATCTGCCCCTGCTCTATCTAGGAACCTTGATGGTTGGGGCAAGTATCGCAGTCATCAATGTTCTGCTTCCTAGTCTTATCCAAGCCAATCAACCAAAGAAGATTGGTTTTCTGACCACCTTATATGTAACTTCTATGGGGATTGCGACGGCTCTGGCTTCCTATCTAGCCGTGCCCATTACACAAGCCAGTTCTTGGAAAGGGCTTATCATCCTCCTCACCCTGCTCTGCCTAGCAACTTTTTTGGTCTGGCTGCCTAATCACCGCTATAATCACAGACTGGCTCCACAAACCAAACAAAAAAGCAAAACAAAGGTCATGCATAATAAACAGGTCTGGGCAGTGATTGTCTTTGCAGGTTTTCAATCCTTGCTCTTTTACACCGCTATGACTTGGCTACCTACCATGGCCATCCATGCAGGTCTATCCAGTCACGAAGCTGGCTTGCTGACTTCTATCTTCTCTCTGATTAGCATTCCTTTTTCAATGACTATCCCAAGCCTAACAACCAGCTTATCTACTCGCAACCGTCAGCTCATGCTCACTTTGGTTTCACTCGCTGGTGTGGTCGGCATTTCCATGCTCTTCTTCCCAATCGGTAATTTCTTTTACTGGCTTGCCATCCATCTCCTCATCGGAACCGCAACCAGCGCCCTCTTCCCTTATCTCATGGTCAACTTTTCACTCAAGACAAGCGCCCCTGAAAAGACAGCTCAATTGTCTGGTTTGTCTCAAACAGGAGGCTATATCCTAGCAGCCTTTGGGCCAACCCTCTTTGGTTACAGTTTTGACCTGTTCCACTCTTGGGTACCAGCTGTAGCTGCGCTCTTACTCGTCGATATCCTGATGACTGTGGCCCTCTTTACAGTGGACAGAGCCGATAAAATTCTCTAAACTTCTAGTTTTGGCTAGAAGTTTTTTATATATAAAAATTTTACACATTTCTCTTGACAGGGCTTTCTTTTAGATGTACAATGTATGTGTATAAAAATTATATATAAAAATCTTACACATTAGAAAAGGAGGTTTCCCATGTACTTTCCAACATCCTCTGCCTTGATTGAATTTCTCATCTTGGCTGTACTGGAGCAGGATGATTCTTATGGTTATGAGATTAGCCAAACCATTAAGCTGATCGCTAATATCAAAGAATCTACACTCTATCCTATCCTAAAAAAATTGGAAGGCAATAGCTTTCTGACAACCTATTCTAGAGAGTTCCAAGGTCGCATGCGCAAATACTACTCCTTGACAAATGGTGGTATAGAACAGCTCGTGACCCTAAAAGATGAATGGGCACTCTATACAGACACCATCAATGGCATCATAGAAGGGAGTATCCGCCATGACAAGAACTGAATACCTGACTCAGCTAGAACTCTATCTCAAAAAACTGCCTCAGGCTGACCAAATTGAAGCCATGGACTATTTCAGGGAACTCTTTGACGATGCTGGAGTCGAAGGAGAAGAAGAACTCATCGCTAGCTTGGGAACTCCCAAAGAAGCGGCCCACGAAGTTCTCTCCAATCTTCTCGATAAAAAAATCAATGAAGCACCCGCTCAAAAAAATAACCGACAAATTTTACATATCGCCTTGTTAGCTCTCCTTGCAGCACCCATCGGTATTCCTCTGGGAATCGCCATCCTCGTGGCCCTGTTCGGAATCCTTGTGGCAGCTTTGACTGTCATTCTGGCTTTCTTTGCGGTTTCCATACTTGGTATCATAGGTGGATTCCTATTTTTAGTTGAAAGTTTCACTGTCCTAGCCCAAGCCAAATCAGCCTTTATCTTGATTTTTGGTGCTGGTTTACTGGCTATCGGTGCTTCTTCACTAGTCTTACTAGGTATTTCCTATGTAGCCCGCTTCTTCGGTCTACTCATTGTTCGCCTGGTACAATTTGTTCTCAAAAAAGGAAAGAGAGGTGACCAGCATGCGTAAATTGACAAAAGGATTTCTCATTTTTGGTGTGGTGACTACCATTATCGGCTTTATCCTGCTCTTTGTAGGAATCCAATCTGACGGGATTAAGAGTCTGCTTGCCATGTCCAAGGAGCCTGTCTATGATAGTCGGATGGAAGAGTTGACCTTTGGCAAGGAAGTCGAAAACCTAGAGATTACTCTCCATCAACACGCACTGACCATCACAGACTCTTTGGATGATCAAATCCACATTTCTTACCATCCATCTCTTTCTGCTCACCATGATCTTATCACAAATCAGAACGATAAAACGCTGAGCCTCACTGATAAGAAACTGTCTGAAAGTCCATTTCTCTCTTCTGGAATTGGCGGGATTCTCCATATCGCAAGCAGCTACTCTCGTCGTTTTGAAGAAGTTATTCTCCAATTGCCAAAAGGGAGAACTCTAAAAGGAATCAACGTGTCAACCAATCGTGGACAAACTACCATCATAAATGCTAGCCTTGAAAATGCAACTCTCCATACAAACAGCTATATCCTCCGAATTGAAGGAAGTCGTATCAAAAACAGTAAACTCACAACGCCCAATATCATTAATATCTTTGATACAGACCTTACAGATAGTCAGCTAGAGTCAACAGAGAATCACTTCCACGCTGAAAATATTAAAGTATATGGTAAAGTAGAACTATCTTCTAAAAATGCGCTCAGTATCATGCTAACTCAAAAAGAAAGCCAAGAAATTAACTTAGACCTCTCGAGTCACCATGGTCCTATTTATCAGTTATCGAGAGATGAGAGTCAACGCCACCCCAACGAATTAAGCAACCCTTACAAAACTGAAAAAACTGATGCAAAAGGTCAACTCATCGCTAAGGCTGATGATTATATTAGTCTTGAAACTACAGCTAACAGACCTTAATAAACCTATTTATATCGACCACTATGACACATAACCCACTAAAAAGGAGGTTCTACCATGAAACAAGAATGGTTTGAAAGTAATGATTTTGTAAAAACAACAAGCAAGAACAAACCTGAAGAGCAAGCTCAAGAGGTTGCAGACAAGGCTGAAGAAAGGATAGCCGATCTCGATACACCAATTGAAAAAAATACTCAAGTAGAGGAGGACGTCTCTCAAGATGAAGTCGAACTTGAAAGCCAGCAAGAAGAGAAAATTGAAACGCCTGAAAACGGTGAAGCGAGAACAGAAATAGAAGAAAAGAAAGCATTAGATTCTACTGAGGAAGAGCAAGACCTTTCTAAAGGAACAGAAAAAGTCACTATAGCTGAAGAGAGTCAAGAAGCACTTCCTCAGCAAAAAACAATCTTGAAAGAGCCACTTCTTATCAGTCAATCCTTAGAAAGTCCCTATATTCCCGACCAAGCTCCAAAATCTACGGATAAATGGAAAGAGCAAGCGCTTGATTTTTGGTCTTGGCTAGTGGAAGCAATCAAATCTCCTACGAGCAATCTTGAAACAAGTAGCACACACAGCTACACAGCCTTTCTCTTGCTCATTCTGTTTTCTGCATCTTCCTTTTTCTTTAGTATCTACCACATCAAACATGCTTACTATGGACATATAGCAACTATGCATAATCACTTCCCTGAACAATTTGCTTCATTAAATCTCTTTTCGATTATCTCTATCCTAGTAGCAACAACACTCTTCTTCTTTTCATTCCTCTTGGGTAGTTTCGTCGTGAGACGATTTATCCACCAGGAAAAGGACTGGACGCTAGAAAAGGTTCTCCAACAATATAGCCAACTCTTGGCAATTCCAATCTTCCTCACTGCTATTGCTAGTTTCTTTGCCTTCTTTGACAGCCTACGATTTACAGCCCTCTTGTGTGTGATTAGCATTGGAATCATTCTACTTGCTAGCCTCCATATCATTACAAGACCAAGTCAAGCAAGTGAAACCGACTCCTTCTATCAGTTATTCTTGTCTGTCCTTGTGAACGGAGTCATTATCCTCCTCTTCTTTGTAGCTGAAGTGGCACTGATTGGAGATTACCTTCGTATCTTGGCCTTTCTTTAAACTTCAATCCTGTCTTTCATGGCAGGATTTTTTATATATCAAAAAGCAAGTCAATTGACCTGCTTCTGCTTTACTCTTCTTGTGCTAATGTTTTAAAATCTTTGTCTAAGATGGGTTGCACTTCTAATTGATTGGCGTCTAGTTGGTGGTAAGATGCTGATGGTAGTGACTCTAAGAATCTTTCATAGTCCAAGCGAGCGATGGCTTCATAGTCTTCTGGTTTAGAGCCATCTCCTGTAATTTGAACCAAGTCAATCTCCCACTGCACTTCCTTATCCACCAATTGCTCAATATAGGCAGCAGGAACAAATGGTTCTCTCGGTAATACTGTCTTGACTCCTTGAGCCAAATGGTAAACACCGTGAACTTGTCCTTCTCCATCCTGATAGAAGGAAACTCTTGCAAAGTAGGCATCTGTCTCTTGAACCGCACGCACACGCGCTTCAAACTGAGCCAAGCCATCTTCTTCTAAAAAGCTTTTCAAATCCTCATGACTAAAGAAAACAGGATTAAAAATTCCTTGGCAAATCGTAAAACGGGCTGCAGTGTCTGTCAGATGGGCTTGAATACTTGCTTGGAAATAAGCTTCAAAATCAAAACCATCTAGCCCTTCAATCTCTGTTCCTGTGTAAGCAAGCAGAGCATCTAAAAATGATTTGATAATCTGCCAGTCTGTCTTCGTGAGTAGGGCAGGAAGATCGACACGGTAAGCCTTTTGACCATCAGCATAACTGACCTTAAAGAGAAATTGCGATTGCCCCACTATCGCACACTCGATATACTCGAGACGATTAAGAGGCTGACGGAGATAGACAGCATCATAGCTATGTGACTCCAAGCCATCCACCAAGGCCAGGATAGACTTGGCAGTCAAAATTTCCTGTTCTCCTAAAATGCTCTGTTTATTTGGAATAAAAAATGTTTTCACCATAACTAGACTCCTTTGAAATCGTTTACATATAGTATACCCTATTTTTCTGAAAGATACAGAAACAAACTTTAGATTTTTGAGTAAAAAGCATAGAAAAACAGCCCCTGAGGACTGTTTGATATTATACAGTAACTGCTTGATCCAAGCTTTCACCAATAGCGGCTAGGCGCTCGACAACTTCTGCTTGTGTCAATTCATTTTCTAAAACATAGCGGTTACGCGGGTGAACACGGCACTCGTGTGAGCATCCACGAAGGTACTTGTCTTCATTTTCTTCTGATGTCAAGATACGACGGTTACAGAATGGATTTCCACAGTTGACATAACGTTCACATGGTGTTCCATCAAACCAGTCTTTCCCTACGATGGTTGGGTTGACATGGTTGACATCAACTGCAATACGCTCGTCAAAGACATACATTTTCCCATCCCAAAGCTCACCTTGGACTTCTGGGTCTTTACCGTAGGTTGCGATTCCTCCGTGCAATTGACCAACATCCTTGTAACCTTCACGAACCATCCAGCCTGAGAATTTCTCACAGCGAACGCCACCTGTACAGTAAACCACGACGCGCTTGTCCATGAATTTTTCTTTGTTGTCACGAACCCACTGTGGCAACTCACGGAAGTTGCGAATGTCTGGACGGATAGCCCCACGGAAATGTCCAAGGTCATACTCATAGTCATTACGAGTATCAAGGACAACTGTATCTTCGTCAAGAAGGGCTTCTTTGAACTCTTTTGGAGACAAGTAAGCACCTGTTGTTTCAAGTGGGTTGATGTCATTGTCAAAGTCGTTGTCTTCCAAACCAAGGTGGACAATTTCCTTTTTATAGCGAACAAACATCTTCTTGAAGGCTTGTTCATTTTCTTCATCAATCTTGAACCAGAGGTCTTCCATTCCTGGGAGGCTGTGAACGTAGTCCATGTATTTTTGAGTTGTTTCATAGTCACCTGAAACGGTTCCGTTAATTCCCTCGTCAGCGACTAGGATACGACCTTTAAGGCCGATTGATTTACAGAAAGCCAAGTGGTCTGCAGCAAATTGCTCTGCATTTTCAATTGGAGTATAAAGGTAGTAAAGTAAGACACGAATATCTTTTGCCATAAGATTTGTTCTCTTTTCTATTATTAAATTTTCAGAATTTTTCATCTGACTATACCAGTATACCTGCTTGAGAAAACGAATGCAATTTATTTGACTGGAAATTGTAGAGGATTCTTAATATTTACTGAATGGTTAAAATAAGGAAAAGAGTAAACATGAATATCTATGCCCTCATTCCAAAAAATCACTGTCTTCCCCAGATAAGCCTGAGGAAAACAGTGATTCAGTTTTTAGGAATTAGGAATGAATACACAAAATCAATTATTCTTATGATTTTTTGTTTTTCAAGAATTCATCGTATTGTTTTTGCATTTCGTTCAATACTTTTTCGTAGGCACCTTCAGATTTCAATTTTTCCATCAATTCTGGAATAGCTTTATCTGGGTCTACAGTACCAGTGTTGATAGCTGTATCGAATTGTTGCATTGTGTTAGAGATAGCTGAGATTTCAGATTTCACATTGTCAGTGTTAAAGATGAATCCAAGTGCTGGAGATTCTTTAGCTTCAGCCAATTGTTTCTTAGAATCTTCAATTTGTTGATCTGTAACGTTTTCATTGATGTAAAGAATCCAGTTGTTACCAGTGTTCCATCCACCCATGTGAGTGTTTCCTTTGTAGCCATCAAGGACTTTAACACGGTTTTCTTTACCCGCAAGTTTTTCCCAGTTCTTGCCTTCTGGACCGTAAACAAGACCGTTCAAGAGTTCTGGGTTAGTATTCAAGAGGTTCAACACTTCCATTGATTTTTCTTTGTTCTTAGAGTTGTTTGAGATGACAAAGTTAGCAACTTGTGTTGTTTGGTTTTTCTTGATGAAGTTAGTGAATGATTTGATTTGGATATCTTTGTTCGCAACACGTGAAAGCAAGCTGTTACCGTAGTCAGCTGGTCCTACTGTTTCTTCACGAACGAACCAAGTATCTTGTTGAAGGTCAAATGAAGTATCGCTTGTTGCTACGTCTTTTGGAATGTATCCAGCTTCATAGAATTTGTGAAGAGTCTTCAAGTGTTCTTTGAAACGAGGAACGTCGTAACGGTTTACGATCTTAGTAGTATCTCCTTCAAGGTCGATAACGAATGGAAGACCGTTTGCTACTGGGTAGTCAAAGTTCTCAGAAGGGATGAAGTTCTTAGTAACTGCAAATGGTACTACGTCTGGAGCTTTTTCTTTGATTTGTTTCAAGACTGGCTCAAGAGTTTCGTAAGAAGTAACACCTGAAATATCGATACCATATTTGGCAAGGAGAGTTCCGTTGAAGGCAAAGTTTTGAGATGATGCAACGTTGGCTGCAACTGGAACAGCGTAAATTTTACCGTTTACAGTATTACCCTTGATGTAGGCTGGGTCAAGTGCTTTGTAAAGGTCTTTACCTTCTTTTTTGTACAATTCTGTCAAGTCAGCATAAGCACCTTTTTGAGCATTTACAATGTAGTTATCTGCAAAGGCAATATCATAGTTTTCACCAGATGATGTGATAACTGACATTTTCTTACCATAGTCACCCCAGCCAAGGTATTGGATATCCAATTTGGCACCAACTTTTTCTTCGATGATTTTGTTGGCATTTGCTAACAATTCATCCAAGTTGTCTGGTTTGTCACCGATTTGGTACATTTTGATAACAGGTTTGTCACCTGAATCAGCAGCTTTTTTGCTGTTACCTGTCAAGTTTCCACAAGCAGCAAGACCTGCAGCCAAAGCGACTACACTAGCAGATGCAAAAGCATATTTTTTCCAGTTTTTCATGATAAAAACTCCTTTTTTATTTTTAAACTTATAAACAATGTAATGATCTTATACTCAATGAAAATCAAAGAGCAAACTAGGAAACTAGCCGCAGGTTGCTCAAAACACTGTTTTGAGGTTGCAGATAGAAATGACGGAGTCAGTAACATCTATACGGCAAGGCGACGTTGACGCGGTTTGAAGAGATTTTCGAAGAGTATTAACTTCACACAAGGGAAGTTGGGAACTGAGAAATGTTCTTTCTCAATAAGCACTATTCTTTCACGCCACCGATAGTCAAACCTTTTACAAAGTAGCGTTGGAAGAATGGATACAAAATCGCGATTGGAAGGGTTGCGACCACAACCATGGCCATACGTCCTGTTTCTTTCGGTAGAGCAACTCCCAATTGACCAGATAGGCCGACTGCTTTGGCGATGTAGTCCATATTTTGTTGGATTTGCATGAGCAAATATTGCAATGGGTACAAATTGTCACTCTTAATGTAAAGAAGGGCATTGAACCAGTCATTCCAGAAACCAAGTGCTGTTAAGAGCGTGATGGTTGCGATACCTGGTAGTGACAATGGTAAACAGATTTGGAAGAAAATCCGGGCCTCACTGGCACCATCGATACGAGCGGATTCGAGAATAGCTTCGGGAATCGTCTTCTTGAAGAAGGAACGCATCAAAACAATATTGAATGGTGAGAGAAGCATTGGAACAATCAAGGCCCAAACAGTGTCACCAAGCTGAAGTACACGAGTTACCATGATATAACCTGGTACCAAACCAGCGTTGAACAACATACTAAGTAGAACGAAGATTGTAAAGAATCTGCGATACTTAAAGGTTGTCCGTGAAATGGCATAAGCATAAGTTGTTGTGATAAAGACATTTGTCAATGTCCCAACTACGGTTACAAAGACTGAAATGAAGAGGGCTTGGAGGATTTTATCCTTAAACTGTGCCAAAAACTCAAATCCGTCTAATCCAAATTGGGATGGGAAGAAGCTATATCCATTTTGAAGGATACTCTTTTCATCTGTCACCGAAATAACGATAACGAATACGAAGGGTAGGATACAAGAGAGGGCAACCAAACCAGAAATGGTACTAAAGAAGATATCTGCTTTCTTACTGAAGGAGTGAATGCCGACATTATCAATTTTTTCTTTTTTAATTTTCTTTTCTGCCATATTCTCCTCCTTTCTAGAACAAGGCTGAGTTTGGATCAACTCGTCTTGCAAGTAGGTTTGATAGGATAACCAAAAGCAAACCGACTACTGATTGGTAGAGACCTGCTGCTGAAGCCATCCCGATATCCGCTGTCTGGGTCAAACCATTATAAACATATACATCCAAGACGTTGGTTACGTTATAAAGCTGACCAGCATTGTGGGGGATTTGGTAGAAAAGACCGAAGTCTGCACGGAAGATATTTCCGACTGCCAGGATAGTCAATACGGTTACCAACGGTGTCAACTGCGGAATGGTTACATTGCGAATTCGTTGCCATTTGCTAGCCCCATCCACTGTTGCTGCTTCATAGTAGGTTGGATCAATTCCCATGATTGTCGCATAGTACATGACACTACTATATCCAAAGCCTTTCCAAATACCTAGGAAAAGTAGGAGATATGGCCAGATGCCCAAGTTAGCGTAGAAATTGATTTCCTTCATCCCAATAGCCTCTAGGAAATGGTTGAACACCCCTTTATCAATGTTTAGGAAGGCATCTGTAAAGAAACTGATGATAACCCAAGACAAGAAGTAAGGGAACAACATAGAAGTTTGGAAGATCTTAACCATTCTCTTAGAACGGAGCTCACTGAGGATAATGGCAATCCCTACTGATACAATCAAGCCAATAAAGATAAAGCCGAGATTGTAGAGGACAGTATTTCGTGTGATAATAAAGGCGTCTCTTGAACTAAATAAGAATCTGAAATTATCGAGTCCGACCCATTTACTATTCATGATACTATCTATGAAACCATTACTGGTCATGTGGTAGTCTTTGAAGGCAACCACATTCCCAAATACTGGAATGTAGAAGAATAGAATCAACCAGAGCGCCCCTGGCAAAACCATCAAGAGAAAGATCCAGTTGTCTCTCAAGGTTTTTGAAAACTTATTCATAATTTCCTCCCTTTTTTATTTTGATATCCATCTAAAAATTCCTTTTTAGACTTTTGATAACGATTACATTATTAGTATACTCCTATTTGCAGGTTAGGTTAAACTACTAATTATAGAAAAAACTCCACAAATTATTTTATGTGGAGTACTTTTGAAGAAAGGGATGTTTCACGCGAAACACCCTGCGCCAAGCAAGGTGTTCTTGTTTTTAAGTTGTATAAATCGTCGAAGCTGTCGCAATAGTATGCCACTGGTTGGCTGTTGTGGCTGCGAAGCCCTTGTCTGCATAGAAGTCGTTAAATGGCAGAATTTCTACTTCCAGCTCATCGATGCGGTCAAGCTGGCCAGCCAGATAAGCCTCGATACGGCTTTCTGCTCGCTTGATGCGTTGCAAGAGTCCGCCCATGCGGATATCGACCGTATCCAAGCCAAAGACCTTGTTTTCTTTCAGCCATTGGTGGCTAAAGAGGGCATGGAAGTGTTCGATCGCGCTTCTGAGTTCTGGTAATTCTTGTCTGGCGATTTCTTGCAGACTTTCTTTATCATCCGCTTGATAGGCCTGACGAATACGTCGTCCCACATCCACTTTGCTACTTAAAATTCGGTTCAACTGAGCCTGAGTTTCAAAGAGGTAAGCATAGTTGCCAGCTTTTTCTTTAATGTCAGCAAGCGTCTCAGCAGCCTGAGCGAAGTGTGGCTTGTCCTGTTCAGGTGTCATGTGTCGGTCAAGGAGCGGACAGAGAATATCCTGATAAAAGACATAGCGGTTGGGGTTGATGCCACTGAGATTGCCTGGTAGGTCTGGTAAAAGGTTGGCAAGGTCAATCTGCATAAAATCCTCAACCGATAGACCAGTATTGGTCTTGAAGTGAGCAGACAGTCGGTCTAGGTCATTGCGATAGCTGAGTTCTGCCCAGATTTGCAAGCTTGGTAGGATAGAGAACTGGGCAGTTTCACCACCATTGTCTCCCCAACCCGTCACAATGACTTCTTTTATCTCATTGGCACGACAGGCTTTATTGGCTTCAAGAGCGATGAGACGGCTGAAATGGTTGTGAGGTGTAAAGCCAATCCACTTCCAAGCTCCCCCTGCAAAGGCAAGGTCATGGCTAATCTTGTGATGGTTGCGGAAGTTGCGATTGTATTTCTCCTCGCTATCCTGATAATAGTCCCAGTAAACCAAAGTTACACGGTCTTTGAGACGGTCTAGGTAGACACGAGTTTCTTCTGGAATTTCCACATCACGGTCGTACTGGCCATCTGCTGACATAAGTTTAAAGAACATATCGCTCCACATCTGGCAGTGGAAACCATATTTGTCTGCAATATCCAGCACGCGCTCCAAGTGTTGGCACATAAGGAGACTACGGTCTACAACACCGTTCAACATCAAGTAACGTCCCAAGCCAACCAAGTGGGCTTCGTCCATCCCGATATTGACCTTGCGAGTCTTCAGTTTAGATAGGGTAGCAAACATGCCATCAATCAGGTTATAAACCTTTTCTTCGCCAATGAGAAGAATATCCTCTACATCACGAAGTTGCTGGACTTCTTTGACTCCCCATTTGACAAAGGCTGATAAGTGGGCCAAGGTCTGAATACAAGGAACAAAAGTCATGTCAAACTGCTGGGCATAGGCTTCGATTTCCTGCAATTCCTCAGCCGAATAGGCACCACGGAAATAGCCAAAGTAAGGCTGTCCTTCAATCTGGTAGGTATCTTCCATGTAGAGCTCCAAGGTTGAGTAACCCATGAGAGCCAAGACCTCAATCATCTGCTTTGCAGAAACCACATTCAGCACTGCATTTCGAGAACAGTCTGCCATGTAGACTAAATCTTCATAAGCCGCCTGCTCCTCAATCTCTACTTTGTCAGCTTCTACTAGAGCCGTTGCCAACAAGGACAAGGCCCGATAAAGTTGGTGGGGTTTGCGATAAGTTAATTGATAGTGACCATCCTCACCCTTGATAGAGATAGAGGCATGATCAGACTGAGCAACTGCCACTTCCACATCTGGTAAAGAAAGCTGTTTTGTAAGCAAGTCTATAGCTGTAGTTTGCTTCCTACTGATTCCGATAAAGTCTGCCATTCTTTTTCCTCCTGTAGCCAATTAACAAGGGCACCGTAAAGATTGGCATCTGCACGATAGGTACAAGCCTGAATTTTTGGTGCGACAGTATATGCTCCATATGACTCTACAAAATATTGAACCATTCTCTGGACACCTTGGATAAAGTCTGAATTTTGACTGATAGAACCACCTAGGCTAATGACATCTGGATCGATTAGGTATTGGATATTGAGCAAGCCTTGCGCCAGATTACGGTTCATTCGTTCAATAGCCTCTTGGCAAAGGGCATTGCCAACTGCCGCCTCTTGGTAAATCTTATGTCCATCCCAGTCTGTCTGACCTGATTTTTCAACAACATAATTTACTAAACTACTTGTAGATGCAAACTGAGACCAATTATTGAGATTTTCAGAAGGAGCAAGGGTGGTCATGTAGCCAAATTCTCCACCCAGACCGTGGCAACCTCGATGAAGTCTGCCATTGATAATCATAGCTCCGCCAATCCCTGTCCCAATCACGACACAGGCCGCATTTTCAAGCTCTGGATGAGCTAGTAATTCACTAAGTCCAACGCAGTTGGCATCATTTTCCAGATGGACAGGAATCTGATAAGAGCTAAGCACCTCATACCAAGAAAAACCGTGGATATAAGGGACGGCACTGAAGCCATCAATCACACCAGTTTTTTGATTGACCGCGCCCGGAACGCTCATAGCAATCCCGCTGTAATCCTGCTCTGACAAGCGCTGGTCTAGCCAATCTAGTAAATCCTCCAAACTTTCTGGCGTTGGAATGCTTGTCTTATTCAGTATTTTCCCATCAGGAGTCAGACTGGCAAACTTAATCCCAGTCCCTCCGATATCAATTGTTGCAATGGTCATTGTTTTTACCATAAAAAGGGGCGAATCAGCAGTTAGTTCTTACCTTTTCGCCCCTCCTTTCTTTTTATGTTTACTTTTTGAAATTAAATTTCTTCTTTTTTGATGAATTCTGTACGAATCTCTTGTGGTGAAATGAGGCCTCTATGAACTGGATATGGTCGTTCAAGCAGGTCAAGGAAGAGATGTTGACTTTCCGGTACACGTACATTTTCACTACACATATTGTAGTAACGAAGGACATAGCCTTCTTCATTTTCAGCTACCTTAAAGGCTGTTGGACAGATTTGCGGTATGCTGAGAACAGAATGGCTCAAGAGGCTACCAGTCGCAGCCACGCTTCCTTCCTGTCTAGCAAGCTGAAGGCTGGTAAACGGTGTCTGCAAGGCTTTAGCTCGACGATAGGCTGAGAAGCGTTCTTGGGCTTGGTGGCATTCAAGCGCAAACTCGACTTCAAACTCACGCAAGCATTGTGCTTCTGGTGTTGGGAAGTAACCCCAGTCACCTAGCTCACCTGATGCACGCAAAATAGTCACTGCAATGATGTCGTCTCCAAGGATTTCGTATTCATTCAATCCCTTGTTAGATACAGTCACCCCTTTTTCATCGTCATACAGACTGACAAAGGCTTGTTGGTGTTGAGGATTTTCAGGATTTTCCCATGAAGCAGCTGGTTTGTTTGGTCGTGTCACCACCTCATAGATGCTTTCAGAATCATTGCTTGGACGCGTGTTATGAGTCGTGACCAAGAGACGGATACGGTGATCCTTGGCAGTGTTGGTAAAGCGAGTCTTGCAACGGATTTGTGGATTGTCAACAAAGACAGTCAACTCAGTTTCAAGAGGAATGCTTGTCAATTCTTCTGACCGTCCAGCCTCACGCTTCATAAACTCGATGATGCCTTTTTGCTCTTCTTCTAGCTTTTCATCTGCACTGACAGGCACAGTCAATTCATGTTTGAGCAAAATCTTAGCGTAGCGAGCTGTGTTTTCCAAGACCTCGTAGCCCTTAAGCTCTGCATAGATTGGCTCTGTTCCTTTTGGTTGGAAATAGATATACTCATTTCCGATATCCCCACGGTCCTCAAAGCGGATAAAATCTTCATAGGCTTCGTGAGTTGTCTTATCATAGACTGTGATGTTGTCATCCACACTCACCGTTACAAATGGCGTATCAATCACTCCGTTTTGGTAAATACCGTCGCGGTGTTCTTGTTCTCCTTCCAGTAATTGGAAGGTTGTCCAAGAAAGTGGCGCTAGGTGAACTGGAATAGTCACGCGCACTTGTCGAGCGATACGAGCTTGGCGGAACTTGTCTTTTGGTAAATCGTACTCAAAATTAGCCCCATGATCCTCGATTTTAGCCTCTACAGGACGACCATCCAAGTCCTCCACACGGTAACTTGGCAAGGTTAAGGCAGCCATCTTCTTGTATCCCTCTGTTGGGTGCAATTCCTTAAAATCACAAGTCGCAACATCAATCACTGTGCTGACAGTATCAACCTTATCATGCAAGCCTGTGTTAATAACCGTAAAGAGATAGTCACTTTGAGCCTTAGCTGTAGCAATTTTACCCTTCCACTCGTTGAGCAAGTTGGTCTTAACAAAATTTCCTACTTGATTAACCTTGGCAAAACGTGTTTCCATCTCGCGGTGAACTTCGTCCACACTACAGCCACAGATACTATCATGCGGCGCATTCTGCAAAAGTGTTTTCCAAGCATAGGTCAACTGGTCCTTGTGGTTATGTCCACCAGTAATGACGGTCAAGGGTTCTACAACTTGCTCTAGGAGATTGCTATTTTCTTGGAAGGCTTGTTTGAGATAAATACGAGATGAAGAAGTGTTGGCAAGTGTGTACCAGCCGTCTGTTTCCTGACTGGTCAACTCACCTGTAACCGTTGATAACTGCTCTGGTAGGGCACTTTCCACGGCTTGAACATATTCATCAAAGGAACTATGAACAAAGGTTACATCTGGGAAGAGTTCATTTGCCACACGAATAGCTTCGCTCAGATTTTTCTGTACAGGTTGGTGGTCACAGCCGTTCATCATCAACCATTGGTTGGTCGAAGCGTAGTCACGCACATCTGCCAGTTTTTGTTTCCAGAAGGTCAAGGCCTTGTCTTTATCAACTGGAATTTCATTCCCATTACTATACCAGTTGGCAAAGAGAATCCCGAGGACACGACTTCCGTCCGCACCCTGCCAGTACATTTCTGAAAACTGGGAAGTAAACTGCTCATCTTCGAGAACTTGGTTGTCAAATCCAATCGGTTTTACACCACGGCCAAAGGCTGCCACGTGAATGCCTGATTTCTGCAGGATTTGAGGAGCTTGTCCCATATTTCCAAAGGTATCTGGGAAGTAACCAATCTGGGTGGATTTGCCCCATTTGGCAGCTTCTTGTTGACCGATAAGAGTATTGCGGACATTGGCTTCACTTGAAATCAAGTAGTCATCTTGCAAGATGTAAAAAGGACCAATCTTCAATTTTCCTTCGTCGATGTATCGTTGGACTTTGTCGCGATTTTCAGGGCGAATCTCCAAGTAGTCATCAAGGACAATAGTTTGTCCATCTAAATGGAAACTCTTGAACTCAGGGTCATTTTCAAAGAGATCAAAGAGATTGTCAAACAATTCCACCAACTGCATACGGTGGCTTTCAAAAGGCAAGTACCACTCACGATCCCAGTGACTATGTGAGATAATATGTACGACAACATTTTCCATGAAGTAAAACCTCATTCTAAATTTAAATTTTTATTGTTAACGTTTTAAATGTAAATTTGTGATTCTTTCCAAGAATCAGTTGCGCTAAAGCGTGTTTCTTAGCGAATATCCAAGTAATCCAAGACCAATTCACAGAACATCATGTTGGCCCAAGAGAACCATTCACGAGAGTAGAGAGTTGGGTCATCTACGTGGAAGCTTTCATGCATAACACCTGTACCCCCATCGCAAGCAACCAGCTGATCCAGCAAGAATTTCTTCTCTGCCTTATCTCTTGTTGTCAAACCTTGTATAGACAGAGCGATTGGCCAGATATAGCGATAGAAGGTATGAGAACTTCCGAGGCCGCTAGCGTATTCTCCTTGGTAGAAGTATGGATTTTCAGGGCTCAGAATGGTACGACGAGTTGCTTGATAGACTTCGTCGTCAATATCGCAGTAGCCCAGATAAGGTGCAGACAACAAACTTGGTACGTTTGGATCATCCATGATGCTGGCATTTCCTAGACCATCCACTTCAAAGGCATAAATCTTTTCGCCCTTGCTGTTGCTTGTGTAGGCGTAGTTTTCGATGCCTTCTTGGATCTCCGCTTTGAGACGCTTAGCATCAGCAATAATACTCTCGCTATCAGCTAGGTCTAGTTCTGCAAAGATTTCTTGGACATAACCCAAGACTACTACAGCAAACATATTTGACGGAATCAAGTAACTATACTGACAGCAGTCATCGCTCGGACGAAAGGCTGACCAAGTCATACCTGTCACTGCAAAATCAGGGCCAAAGCCATCATTTACCAAGGTATCTTCCTTGCGGTCCGTATCCCGGACAAAACGATAAGGAGAGTTCTTGTGGTCTTGTTCTACCGTCCACAGATGGAGAATTTCCTTAGTCGCTGTGACAAAAGTTTCATCAAATTGACTAGTCTCGCCAGTTTCTTTCCAGAGGAGATAAGCCAACTGCAAAGGATAGCAAAGCGAGTCCACCTCATACTTGCGTTCCCAAATCCAGCCATTAAGGTCTGTGTGGTCGGTCTCGTGGTGCCCCTTCCAGTTTTCCTCAATGTTAAAGGAATTTGCATAAGGATCCTTGAGAATCAAGGTCATCTGACGTTTAACCAAACCTGCAATGGTCTGACGCAGGAGGGCATCTTTTTTAGCCACATGAAGGTAGGGTCTGAGTTGGGCTGTCGAATCCCGAAGCCACATAGCAGGAATATCCCCTGTGAGCACAAAGGTTGAACCATCTTCTAGGATTTCAACCGTATTGTCCAAGGTGTCGGTGTAGCAACGCTCGAAAACATCCACCCACTCTGGATGGTCCTTAGCCCGCTCTGCAACTTCATCTAGCCATTCTCTAACAATTTCTTTTGAATAAATCATCGTGCAGTATCCTCTTTCAAACAAGTTTCATTTTCAGTATATAGCTTTTGATACAGAAAATACATACACAAATGATAGTCATTTTTCTACAAAATAGTTATCTTTGAAACTCCTTTTCTAAAGGTTATCTTTTTCTGATATAATGTAGAAAAACAGCTAAAGGAAAGACTATGAAACCACTACTTGAAAGCATCGATACCCGATTTGGAACTGCCAGCAAACATGCCTTCTCTCGGGGAAATACCCTGCCATACACAGGCGTTCCTTTTGGGATGAATTACTTTGTGCCCCAGACCAGTGACCAGGAGGGAGCTTGGTTTTTCGATCCGCATCTGCCCATCTTTCAGGGAATTCGATTGACCCATCAGCCCAGTCCTTGGATTGGCGACTACTCTTGGCTCCTTCTGACACCTGCCACAGGCCAGCTAGGTGGAGACAGCCTCTTTCACCGCCAGTCTTCTTATGATATCGAAAAAGCCTCTTTCCAACCTCATTATCTGAAGATTTTCTCCCTGCGCTATCAGATTGAAACCCAGCTCACACCGACTTGCTACGGTGCTTCTATTCATTTGGAGCAAAAGCAAGGCAAAGCACTCTCCCTCTATCTTCACGCAGCAGATGAACTGACCGTGGAGCAAGTAGATAAGCGAACTCTTGCCCTGCGACAAGAAGGTAAAACTGAAACCAACAAAAATCCACTAACGATGTTCACTGCCCTGCAAATGAATACGGATATTCTTGCTATCAGCCAAGAAGGCGAAGACTGGCGAATTGACCTAGAAGATAGTCATGCCGAAATTCAGCTAGCGACTTCTTTCATCTCTCACTCTCAGGCTCTGCTTAATCTACCTCAAGAAGATTTTGATAACTGTAAAGCAAATGCCCAAGCGGATTGGGAAAATCTCCTCCATCGTTTTGACATTATAGAAACAGGAGAGGCTGACCGAACCTTCTTTGATCACTGTCTCTACAGACTCTTCCTCTTCCCACAGACTTTTTATGAGGTTAATAAATCTGGGCAAGACATCCACATAGATTTGGCTACTGGAACTGTCAAGCCTGGTGTCCTCTTCAGCAACAATGGTTTCTGGGATACCTTCCGCACCACCTTCCCCCTCTTTGCCCTTATCATACCGGAGCACTATCACCGCTTTTTAGAAGGCTTTCTCAATAGCTATCGCGATACTGGATTCCTTCCAAAATGGTTGGCTCCAGATGAACGGGGTATGATGCCAGGTACCCTTTTAGACGGCATTATCGCAGATAGCGCCTGCAAGGACATGGCTCCTGACCTAGAAGAAGAACTCCTCCAAGCCATGCTTGAAACAGCCACCAAGTCCGACCCTCTCGGCATCAATGGTCGCCACGGACTAGCCCAATACCAAGAACTGGGATACCTCTCTACCGACCACCACGAAAGTGTTAGCCATACCCTAGACTACGCCTATAGTGACTTTTGTATCGCCAGCTGTGCCGAAAAACTTGGTCAGAATGACATCGCGGAAACTTATAGAACTGCGTCACAAAATTACCGCCATCTATTTGATGCTGAGACAGGTTACATGCGAGCGCGAGACAATCAAGGAAACTTACGTCCTGACTTCTCTCCTTATAGTTGGGGACGTGATTATGCCGAATGTTCAGCCATCCAAGCAACTTTAGGCGTTCTCCACGACATCTCAGGCTTAATCCAGCTTATAGGTGGAAAAGAAGCCTTTAGCAACTATCTTTTAAAAGCCTGTCAGGAGGCTCCCCTCTTTGAGACAACAGGCTATGGCTACGAGATTCACGAAATGAGCGAAATGGCTACTGCTCCTTTTGGACAACTCGCCATTTCTAACCAACCTAGCTTCCACATTCCTTATCTCTTCCGCTACAGCAACTACCCTGACTACACTGCCCTTCTCATCAAGACTCTCCGTCAGAAAGCCTTTCATCCAAGCTGGCAAGCCTATCCTGGCGATGAAGACAATGGTAGTCTCTCGGCCTGGTACATCTGGTCGGCTCTCGGATTTTATCTGACCTGTCCAGGAAAACCAAGCTATGATCTTGGAATCCCTCTCTTTGACCACCTCCGTATCTACCTTGCTAAAGAAGGTAAATGGCTAGATATTCATACTGAGCAAAACCACAACCATTTTAACTTTGTCAAAGAATGCCGACTGGACACAACTCTAGTATCAACTATTCAACACCAAGACCTCCTAAAAGCTGATCAGCTAACCTTCACCCTCAGCTGGTTACCAAGTCAGCCGTCCACTTCCTGAAATACAAAAATCTCCTAGCAGACTTTCCTGCTAGGAGATTTTCTTACGAGAGGTACTTGTTTAAGCTTTGAAAATCGGACTTATCATCTGATAATGATTAAATAATCTACCAATTAAGCTTCTTCGTCTTCTTTACGACGACGGCCTGCAAGACCAAGACCAAGTAATGCACTTGCGGCAGCTGCTACCATAGCTACAGTAGAATCTGCTGTACCTGTATTTGGCAATTCTTTAGCTGCTTTACGCGCATTTGTTGCTGCTTCTTGGCTAGCATTAGCTGCTGCTTGAGTAGTAGCTAATGCTACAGCTGGTGTTTGAGCAGATTGGTCGTTAGCTGGAGTTGCATGATCAGTTGATGGAGCAACTTTCGCCATGAAGTCTTCGATACGTTTAACCATTGCATCCACTTCTGCTTGACTTGCGTCTGCATTAGCAAATACTTTCTTAGCATCTGCTAATAAGTCATTCGCTTCTTTTGCAGTTTCTGCATCAAGCTTAGCTGATTCTTTAATGATCAATTCATCTAATTGATGGATAGCACCTTCTAACTTAGCTTTATCCACTCTTGCGTCAGTGTTATTAGCTGCGTTATTGCCAGAAGTTCCGTTACCGTTACCACTGTTATTGCCTCCACCATTTGATGGCACATATGGACGTTGTTTAAACGCATCATCTCTTGAAATTGCTAATACTTGACCTTCTTTTGTAACGATTGTTACATTTCCATCTTTGTCAATTTTAACAGCTGCTTCTGTCTTACCATCTTTTTCGACTGTTGCTGTTGCGTTACCATCTTTATCAATCGTAATTTTCACTTTACCATCTTTAGATGTGTAAACTGTATTACCATTATCGTCTGTTTCTTTCAAGAAGGCATCAAGATCAAATTCTGGAACGTCTGTAATAGCACCTAGAACCTTGAATTGGAATTTCGCTTTTTCTTCTGGAGTAATATTAGCAAGGTCTGCCACCTCTACTTTACTCAAGTCGATATCAAGATTATCTCCACCATGTTTAGATTTAGAAACAGCTTCTTTATCTTTCACTAGTTGTTCTTTAGAAATTGTTGCTGTGTCACCTGATGGTGATGTAACTGTAGCATTACCCTTATCATCTACAACTACTGTTGATCCTGGGTTGACTGCTTTAATAGCTTTCTTAACAGCTTCTTTTTCAAGGTCTGTTAATTTGTCTTTTTTATCTACCAAGGTACGGATGGCAGGAGTCTTAACCTTAGCATCTGTAGCTGCATCTGCTAATTTTTCAGCTGGGATTACCAAGTCTAAGGCTGGAATATCTAGAACTGTTCCGTCACCTTTAGCTACTGTAGCATTTCCTTTGTCATCTACTACTACTGTTGTATCTGGATTTACAGCTTTAACTTTATCTTCGATCGCTTTCTTCTCAGCATCTGTAAGTTTTTCTGGATTTGCTACCACAGTTTTAGCTGCTGGAGTCTTAGCATCGTTACCATTAGTTTCTTTTTCAAGATCAGCCTGTTTCTTGACTAATTCTGAAGCAGGAATTACAGAAACATTACCTTCTGGGGTTGTGACTGTCGCATTTCCTTTATCGTCTACTACTACTGTTGCATCTGGATTTACTGCTACTACTTTAGCTGCGACTGCTTTCTTCTCAGCATCTGTAAGTTTATCCAGATTTACTACTGGTGTTTTAGCTACCGGAGTCTTAGCATTATTTGCTGTCAATTGATCAGCTGCAGCTTTTGTCAAGTCTGATGCTGGAATGATTGCAGTCTTACCTTCTGGGGTTGTGACTGTCGCATTTCCTTTATCATCTACAACTACTGTTGCACCTGGGTTGACTGCTACTACTTTAGCTGCAATTGCTTTCTTCTCATCTTTTGTTAATGAGTCTGGATTTGCTACTACAGTTTTAGCTGCTGGTTTAACGATGTCGTTGCCTGCATTTGGTTTAGCTGCATCTTCTGGTGACTTAGTCAAGTCTGAGGCTGGAATAACCGCTGTCTTACCTTCTGGGGTTGTAACTGTCGCATTTCCTTTGTCATCTACAACTACTGTTGCACCTGGGTTGACTGCTTTAACTTTGTCTTCTATCGCTTTCTTAGCTGCTTCGTCTACTCCTTTGGCTGGATCAACTACCACTTTGTCCGCTGGTTTAACGATGTCGTTGCCCGCATTTGGTTTAGCTGCATCTTCTGGTGACTTAGTCAAGTCTGAGGCTGGAATGACCGCTGTCTTACCTTCTGGGGTTGTGACTGTCGCATTTCCTTTATCATCTACAACTACTGTTGCACCTGGGTTAACAGCTTTAACTTTATCTTCGATCGCTTTCTTAGCTGTTTCATCTACACCTTTGGCTGGATCTACAACTACTTTATCCGCTGGTTTAACGATGTCGTTGCCCGCATTTGGTTTAGCTGCATCTTCTGGTGACTTAGTCAAGTCTGAGGCTGG
>NZ_CAMHZG010000009.1:0-91761 GCF_946190115.1 Streptococcus mitis
GACGAGCGTCAATTGCTGCTTCTTTAGCTTTAAGTGCATCGTCAATGGCTTTCTTAGCTGCTGGTTTCTTAACTGCTACTGGATTCACTGCAGTAACTTCATCTACACCTGTTTTCTTAGCCGCATCTACTGCATCTTGAGCTGTTTTAGCTGCTGTTGGTGTAGTTGCTGTATCAGGTTGTTCATTGATTTTCGCTAATTGTGCATCAGCTTTATCTTTTGCTTCATTCTTAGCTGCTGTTTTTTCTTCATCAGTTAAGTCTGGACGAGCATCGATTTCTTTATTTTTAGCTGTTAACGCATCATTAATTGCTTTCTTAGCTGCTTCTTTTGCTACTGGAGTTACATTTGCAACTGCTGTAGTTCCATCTGCTTTAGCTTTATCAACGGCTGCATTTGTAGTTGCATTATCAACTGCTGCTTTTGCTACATCTGCTTGCGCTTTTGCTACTTCTTTAGCTTTAGTTTTCTCTTCTGGAGTTAAATCTGTGCGAGCATCGATTGCTTGGTTTTTAGCTGTTAGCGCATCGTCGATTGCTTGTTTAGCTTCCGCTTTCTTAGCTGCTACTGGATTTACAGCTTTAACATCTGCTACACCTTTATCTTTTGCACCATCTACTGCTGTTTGAGCTTCTGCTGCTTTTTCTGGTGTTTCTGCGATGTCTGGCTGTTTGTTAATAGCGTCTGTTGCTTCGTTTGCTTTATCTTGAGCTTCTTTCTTAGCTGCGTCTTTTTCTTCTTTCGTCAAATCAGTACGAGCGTCGATTGCTTTTTCTTTCTTAGCTAACTCATCAGCGATTGCTTTCTTAGCTGCTTCTTTAGCTACTGGATTTACTTTCTTAAGTTCATCTCCAATTTTTCCTGCTGCAGTATCAACATCCGCATTAGTTTTTGCTGCATCGACAGCTTCCTTAGCTTTATCAGCTGCTGCTTTTGCTGCTTCTTTAGCTTTAGTTTTCTCTTCTGGAGTTAGATCTGGACGAGCATCGATTGCTTTGTTTTTAGCTGCTAACGCATCGTCAATCGCTTTCTTAGCTTCATCTTTCTTAGCAATTACAGGATTATCTGTTTTAATCTTGTCAGTTCCTGCTTTTTCTACTTTATCTAACTCAGGTTTAGTTGTAGCATTAGAGTTAGCAATATCTTGAAGAGCTTTAGCTTTATCTGCATTTACTTGCTCGATTGCTGCATCTTTTTCTTCTTTAGTTGCTTCTGGGTTATTGTTAATAGCCTCAATTTGTTTCTCAGCTGCTTTATTAACCTCATTGATAGCAGGTTGTTTATCTAGAGTTACAAATTCTGACAATGGTTTTTTATCTGTAGAACCGTCTGTGTATGTTACTACAAGATTTCCTTGGTCATCTTTTGTTACTGAGGCAATCTTAGCCTTAGCATCTGCAGCATCTACAGTTTTACCTTTTTTGTCAGCTAAGTTAGCATCATCATTGTTATTAGAGTACTCAATTTGTAGTTTTTCTTTGATTTTCTCTAATTCTGCTTCTGTTACGTTAGCTGGATCTGTTACAGCAACTTTTTCAGTTGGAGCTGCAATGTCATATTTAGATGTTTGGTTTTTAACGATGAACTCAACATATCCTGGTTTTTGTTGGCGTACTGCATCGTCAGTTGAAGCATCAAAGTTCTGATCCTCTGGTAATGATCTTGCATTATCATTGTCATTAGCAACAACAAAACTTGTCCATTTGTTTGGAGCTGTAAGTGTTGTAACACCTGTCATCTTGATAGTTGCTGTTGTCTTATCGTCAGATACTGTTCCTTCGCCATTTGTAACTACATCGTTATCAATCTTACCTGTTGTAAATCCATAACCTGCAGTGTTATCATTTCCAACACCACCTGGTCCACGTAGGTACAAATCTTTAACTTCTGCATCATCTGAAGCTTTGAATGTTAAGTCAGTATTTTCACCAGTATAAACATAGATTTGTTTCTTATCTGGGTTTGAGTATGGAAGTTCTACTGTTGGTGCTGGGTTTGTACGTGCAAAGTTTGAAATTGGGGCTTCATCTGTCGAATCATCATTATATGTTACGACTACTTTTTTGTTTGCAGTATCAACATTAATACTTTTAACTACTGAAGATTGATTCTCTAAAACTTCTCCTTTTTTAGACGCAAATCTAGCATCTTCACTTGTCTTAGAGTATACAATCTTAATTTGATCTTTGATACTTTGAATCTCTGTATCAGTTAAATTATCAAGATTTGATACAATAATTTTCTTTGTAGAATCTGTTGGCTCTTGGATATGGTATTTGTATGTTTGAGATTTAAGAACAAAGTACATATATCCTGGATCTGAGATAGTTCTAGTATCTCCAGAATTTTTCAATCCTTCTTCATCTTCTACATGTACAAAACGAGTACCAATGTTTACTGTTTGAGCCTCATTTTTTGTATAAGTAGATGCACTCTTCAGTTTATCACTTGGTTTTCCTGAAATAATAATCTTAGCTGGATTAGCTTGAGTTGCATCTGTTAATTCCGCAGTCTTACTTTCATCACGATTAATTACAGTTGCTGAATAGCCCCAGTCAATATCAACCTTATTATCAGCTTCCGTAGACATTGGGAATTTTTGATTTGAACCTTGTTTTACGGTTGCATAACGAATTTTACCACTTTCATCGTATACAGGAATTTCAATACCTGCATCTTCTTCATTATAAACAAAGATTTTCTTTTCAGATGGAAGAGAATATGGAATTTCAGCTACAGGTTTTTCATTTGTACGTGCAAAGTTTGAAATTGGGGCTTCATCTGTCGAATCATCATTATATGTTACGACTACTTTTTTGTTTGCAGTATCAACATTAATACTTTTAACTACTGAAGATTGATTCTCTAAAACTTCTCCTTTTTTAGACGCAAATCTAGCATCTTCACTTGTCTTAGAGTATACAATCTTAATTTGATCTTTGATACTTTGAATCTCTGTATCAGTTAAATTATCAAGATTTGATACAATAATTTTCTTTGTAGAATCTGTTGGCTCTTGGATATGGTATTTGTATGTTTGAGATTTAAGAACAAAGTACATATATCCTGGATCTGAGATAGTTCTAGTATCTCCAGAATTCTTCAATCCTTCTTCATCTGCTACATGTACAAAACGAGTACCAATATTTACTGTTTGAGCCTCATTTTTTGTATAAGTAGATGCACTCTTCAGTTTATCACTTGGTTTTCCTGAAATAATGATTTTAGCTGGATTAGCTTGAGTTGCATTAGTTAATTCTGCAGTTTCGCTTTCATCACGGTTAATTACTGTTGCACTATATCCCCAGTCAATATCAACTTTATTATCAGCTTCTGTAGACATTGGGAACTTTTGATTTGAACCTTGTTTTACTGTCGCATAACGAATTTTTCCACTTTCATCGTATACAGGAATTTCAATACCTGCATCTTCTTCATTATAAACAAAGATTTTCTTTTCAGATGGAAGAGAATATGGAATTTCAGCTACAGGTTTTTCGTTTACACGTGCGAAGTCAGTTACTGGTCGTTCAGCTGTTGTTCCATCGTTATAAGTAATAACAACTTTATCTCCTGATTGAGTAACTGTAGCAATCTTACCGTTAAGGTTGTTTCCATCACCTTCTTGTAATTTAGCTTTGATTTTATCTAATTCTGGCTGTTGAAGTTGTGCTGGATCAGCTACCGCAACTTTATCAAAGTTTGCAGCTTTATTTGCTAAATCTTCTGTGTATTTTACGTTTTGTGAACGAACTTTGAAGAATACTTGATAATCTGGATCAGATGAACCTTCATTATCGATTTCATTGTTACTTGCATCTTTAGCACGAACTTTACGTGATACTACGGTTGAACCATTTTTCCACGGATTTCCATTAAGGCGCGCTTGTAATTTTCCTGTAACAGAAAGTGTTGCTGGTTGGTCAGCTGTGGCAGTCGTTTCAGAATTAATATTAGAGTTGTTTAATCCATACCCTATATTAGTATCAGTTCCACCACCCATTTTTTGCATCCAACCTTTAACAATCTTACCACTGTTATCTGTAATCTTGATACGTCCAGTGATATTTGTTTCTTCTGTTGGAGTTACCCAAATAGTCTTAGATGCTGGATCATCATAATCGATTGATACTTTTGGTTTTTCTGTATCAGTTTCCGTACGGAAAGCATTGTTTTTGTCTAATTCTTTACCGCTACGAGCATCATTAGATCCTGTGTTTTCGATTGAGTTAGATTCTGATTTAGGTTCTGTGTTTTCTGCTGTTTTACCTACAGTTTCTTTACCTTCAGTTGTATCTACTGCTGGAGTTTCTTTTTTCTCTACAGGTTTGCTTCTTAATTTAGAGTTAGCTGTAAGGAAAAGTTTTCTGTAAGCTTTTGTTAATTCAGCTTGAGTTGTTGCGTTTGCTAATGTAGTTTTTGCAGCTTCTAGGTCTGCTTTTAATAATGCTACAGATTCTTCTGTTTTGTTAGCATATGTTCCGTTAGCAAATTTTGTCTCAATTTCTGAAATGTAGCTTTCAAGTTGGGTCTTGTCCAAAGTTGGAGTTGCTGGCGCAGCAGCTGTGTCTCCAGGTTGGATTTGATCCGCTTGAACAGATACAGCTCCATTCCCTAAGAACATGAAAAGAGCAGCGACAGCTACACTAGCCGCCCCAAAACTATATTTACGGATCGAGTAACGAGTGACCTTCTCACGGTGCAGACGTTCAACACGACTCATAGATGGTTTGTTTTCCATTATTTTCTTTTCTCCTTTTGTAAGGTTAATTAATTTGATTTCCACATGACACCTGTATGTAGAGATCTACAATTTACATTTTATCTTATTTTCAATATATATGCAAATGATTTGATTTAAAATTTTCGCAAAAAAAAAAGCGTTTTGGGAAAGTAAGGAATTTTCAGATAAATTAGTTTTGTATATTTTCTTGTTTTTGTAAATAAATAATTCACATGTTTTTATAACAAATTTGCTTTTGTTTTAATTCCATCCATAAAGATAGCGCATTCATATAGGATTGGTAGTAAAATAAATAAGTTTGATGGGTGAAACAAACTATTTTTGCACTGCATAAGAAAAAATTATCCGTAAAACATATGAACCAAAAATAAAACATGCTACCTCATTTCGGTAACATGTCATCGTTTTCTACTTACAACAAGGCCTCAAACTCAGCGACGGTCATGTCTAATTGCTGGCTAGCCATCTCGGAAGTCAGAAGACCTTGACGGACTAGATTTGCTAACATCAAGAAACTACCTTCAGCTTTTCCTCGTTCAAGTCCACGCTCTAAACCTTGTTCAATACCTTCTGCACGACCACGTTCAAGACCACGTTCTAAGGCCTTTTCCTCAGCTTGTTCCAAGGCATAGTCCTGTGCTAACAATGCCTGTTCTTCTCGCATACGTAGTTGACTAAACATTTTCCTGTCCTCCTCGGACCAGCTCTTGTAGTCCAGCAGTTGGTCTGCTTGGCTGATGGCTCGCTCGGGTTGCTGGGTAAAAGGTTTGTTCCCGAAAAACTCCAACCACGGCTTGCGAATACTATCTTTGCTGGTTTCTCTGTATTTTTAGATCTTATTTATGATGGGCTTTCAATAGCTCCTCAAACTCAGCCACGGTCATGCCTAATTGATGGCTGGCAACTTCAGAAGTCAGGAGACCTTGACGTACTAGATTTACTAAACCTACTTTTAATCCCTGTTCGATGCCTTCTTCTCGTCCTTGTTCACGACCCTCTGCACGACCACGTTCAAGACCACGCTCTAAGCCCTTTTCCTCAGCTTGTTCCAAGGCATAGTCCTGCGCTAACAATGCTTGTTCTTCTCGCATACGTAGTTGACTAAACATTTTCCTGTCCTCCTCGGACCAGCTCTTGTAGTCCAGCAGTTGATCTGCTTGACTGATGGCTCGCTCGGGTTCTTGAGTAAAGGGCTTATTACCAAAAAACTCCAACCACGGTTTGCGAACCTCGTCTTTGCTGGTTTCTCTGTATTTTTTTAATTCCAAGAATGCCATCTTAACCAGATGGTTTTCTTGTCCATTGTTTGTGATGGTCTTAATCTTTCAATAACGCCTCAAACTCAGCGACAGTCATACCCAATTGAGCACTTGCAAATTCGGAAGTTAAAACATGTTGGCGTACCATATCCAGAAATGCAAAAAGTTTCCCTTCTTCCCTTCCTTCAACTTTCCCACGCTCCAGTCCCTGTTCAATACCACGTTCCAATCCCTGTTCAATCCCTTCCGCCCTAGCAGTCTCCAAGGCATAATCCTGAGCCAATAACGCTTGTTCTTCACGCATACGTAGTTGACTAAACATTTTCCTGTCCTCCTCGGACCAGCTCTTGTAGTCTAGCAGTTGATCTGCCTGGCTGATGGCTCGCTCGGGTTCTTGAGTAAAGGGTTTATTCCCGAAAAACTCCAACCACGGCTTGCGAATGCTATCTTTGCTGGTTTCTCTGTATTTTTAGGTCTTATTTATGATGGTCTTTCAATAGCTCCTCAAACTCAGCCACGGTCATGCCTAATTGCTCACTCGCAACCTCAGGTGTTAGAAGACCTTGACGTACTAGATTTACTAAACCTACTTTTAATCCCTGTTCAATGCCTTCTTCTCGTCCTTGTTCACGACCCTCTGCACGACCACGTTCTAAGCCTTTTTCTTCAGCTTGTTCCAAGGCATAATCATGTGCTAACAATGCCTGTTCTTCTCGCATACGTAGCTGACTAAACATTTTCCTGTCCTCCTCGGACCAGCTCTTGTAGTCCAGCAGTTGGTCTGCTTGGCTGATGGCTCGCTCGGGTTCTTGGGTAAAGGGCTTATTACCGAAAAACTCCAACCACGGCTTGCGAACCTCGTCTTTGCTGGTTTCTCTGTATTTTTTTAATTCCAAGAATGCCATCTTGACCAGATGGTTTTCTTGACCATTATTTGTGATAGTTAAGACTTCACCTGTCGTGTCCTCTCGCATACTAAAGCTGTGAAAAGCCAAGTCATCTTGGAAGTAGTTGCTGTCCACAATAGCAATAGCATAAACTGGTGCGATGTGTTTGTAACTCTGGTGTGTATCACCTTCTCGTTGACGAATTTTTTCTAGGTTTTGATTGACCTGACTGCACAGGTAAGCCCACAGGCGATTGATGAAAAAATTCTGATGATGAACTTGAATTTCAATAATTACTTGCGTACCATTATCCAATTCCGCCAAGACGTCTATACTGGTATAGAAATCCTGTGCCGAGTAAGGCATGGAAGGCAAGACATGAATATTGCTTCCCTCCAAAATGGTCACATTTTTGGCTGGTAAATCCAACATATCGCGAATAAATTGACAAGTGATTTCTGGATTGCTAAAGATTTTCTTAGCTACCAAGTCATTGGTTGGGCTAATGCCCGGATGTCTTAAAGTCATCCATTTCCTCCTTCTATTATACCATAGTTTTAAATCTAATTTTGCTAGATTCGATGGTTCTATCTATTTATTCGAAAAGGAAATGAATTGTGAAGATATTTTATCTCGTTTCAACTAAAATATGAGCTTGATCAATCAGTTGTCCATCAATAGTCAGATTCAGATAGAAATCCAAGGTCTTATCAGCAGCAAAATACAGGGTTGGTAGACACAAATCTTTTTTGCATTCCCCAGCTTGGAATTGAAGAACTTGAATTTCGTCCTGATAGGCGACACCATGGACACCTGTCCCCGGTTGAATCGAAATCTTAGCCTCCAAAGGAGTATTACTTTCGCTACGTTCAATCCTAAAATGAAGAGTCTCTCCCTTTGTCACAGCTAGACTTTTTTCTGCAAATGCTAGCCCCTGAACAACTTCTGTTTTTGATAAGCTAGGAGTTTTATAGAGTGAAATCTTGGTCAATATAGGTAAATCCTGTGACTCTGTAATCATCACGCGCACCTTCTGTGCCTCTACTAGCGGACCTCGCAGGAGACGCTTATGACCAACTGTAAAGCCTGTACCAAATTCTTGCCAGACGCCATCCACCTCTACTTGCACATGAAAAGCTGCGATTCGTTGGCCCAGCTTCAAATCTTCTCTTAACTCAATTACATCAAAAGTTTTAGGTGACCCTAACTCAAGTTCTAACTGGATTGGCAAGCCTACGTCGCTTGCCCAAGAGCTGGTCTTAAGGCCATCTGTCAAATAGTGACAGGCAAAGTCTGCGGAAAGAACAGGACCAGACACCTTAGCTCCCAGAGCCAAATCTTCTTTATAGAGCTCATTGCGATAGGCCGCAAATTCATAAAGTCGTTCAATATCCTTTGTGTCAAATAGCCCATCTTGATTCGGCGGAATATTGAGTAATAGTGGAGTTCCCCGACCCACCGAGTGAAAGTAGATTTCGACCAACTCCTCGAGAGACTTAGGATCCTGATCCTCATGGTAGAACCAGCCTGGCCGGATGGAAACATCTGCCTCTCCGATTGAAAAAATCGTGCCCGAGGGATCTCCGTGCTGAAGATAGTCCAGCTCTGCTTCTGTTCCTAGTTTATCAGGATTCACCTTTTGCCATAGAGGATCACCTGCATACCCTCGTTCATTGCCAATCCAGCGGATACTAGTGCCTTCTGTTGAAAAAATCAAGCAATCGCCCTGCAGTTCGCGAATGGTTTCAAACCATTTTTCAAATTCATAATTGATCTTTTGAGCGCCCTCTCCTCTGGCACCATCCATCCAGACCTCAGCAAATTTTCCTGCATTACCATAGGCAGGATTTGATAAAATCTCCTTCAGCTGAGCCAGATAATAGGCATTATAGTCCGCTTCTCGGTCCACATGATAGAGGGGGCTGTGGGCATCCCAGGGTGATAGGTAGACCCCCATATCCATATCAAACTCTGTGACAGCTTGGGATACTTCAAGGAGCAAATCCCCCTCCCCATTCCTCCAAGGACTGGCCTTGACCGAATAATCTGTATGAGCTGTCGGATAAAGGGCAAAGCCATCGTGGTGCTTGACCACCAAAATCAACTTCTTAAAACCCGTTTCCTTGAGCACGCGAACCCACTCACGCGCATTTAACTGTGTCGGGTTAAAGCGTACAGGATCTTCCTGACCTGTCCCCCATTCCTGGTCATAAAAGGTATTGGGCCCAAAATGGATAAAGGCTGCTAGTTCATCCTCTAAATAAGCTAGCTGTGCCTGACTAGGCAAGGGGCCATGCGGTTTTATTTCTCTTACCATACTACTTCCTATCTACATTTTTCTTTACTTTTTTGGCATGTACTTGCAATTCTGTTAAGGCTAGGGGACTGGTCAAGCCTTCAAATCGAAGACGAAGGGCATAAGTCTCCACCTTGTCAAATTCAAAACGAAGCTCTTCATCCTTGTCGCTTGAAACTTTTCGGATAGCTGATACAGGGCGCCAATTCTCCTCTTGCTTGAGCAGGGAATCCTTATTCAAATGATTTGGAGTCCGAGGTAAGCTAGGCTCATTCCCTATGTAATAATCAATAAAGGTCGGCACAACAACCACATATTCTTGATTTTCAACATAATACAAGGTCAGGTTATCCACAAATCGCGGTTTTAAAATCCCTGCATCTCCAAACAGAATACCCACGCTGGCTTGCTCTGACTTGGCAATCCAAGTATTGGCTGTCGATTTTTTCCGAGAAATGACCTTGTCATTGAGGTAAGAGGCTGGATGATTTGGCTCTGAGTGGGAAGCAAAGACCAGAGGCAGGTTGGACCCTGTCCACTGATTGGAAATAACTTCTCCATCTACACTGGCATCTGTCACATGAATGGTGACTGTTGCTGCCAACTCACAGCCCACTACCTGTCCTGTGAGTACACTTTCTCCTACCTGAGCATAGATTTGAGGCTTGAGTTCATCCCAAGTAACCTTGGCCGTATCTCGTCTGCCATCTGATAAGACTAGCTTAACCCGGTCTGGTAAGTGTGGAGCTTCCTTGACAAGCGTCCAAACCCTTTCAGGCTCAATAGCGCAAATCCCTTGGACACAAACCTGAGCAAAAGCCTTTAAATCCAGACCCTCTAGCTGACCAGATACCGTAAACTCATGAAATCTTGCCAAATCTTCTTCAGGAATCTCCTCCCAAACAACCTTGACTCGTTTTGCACCGCCTGACTCATAGTCTACCAAGACCGAAGACGGAAGCTGTGGATAAGTCCCCCTATCTGTATATAAACGAAGTGGTCGTACAAAAACTGCTTGCCCTAGTGAGCTATTTTCTACTACGTGCAGGTGCATTTGATAGGTTTTCCCCTGATAACTAGCGCAGATAGCCAAGCCCCCTGCAGACAAACAATGAAGCACTCCCTGCTTGATAATGGCGTGGGCACTACCACTCGTCTCCCAAATCACTTCACTATTCCCCACCTTGTTCACAGGGTTATCCACAGTTTGTGGATAAAGTCCAATAGCTGGGGAAGCCCCTTCTTGTAATCCTGCCTGCTTGTCCACTCGAATCTCAAATAAGCGCTGATTTTTCACTGGCTGGCAATCAAAAGCCTCTCCCACTAAGAGATCAAAACTTGCTGGCTCTAGCCCTCTAGCACTAGCTTTTACTCTAACTTGGCCTGCCTGCTCCAAGCTCTGAACTAAGAGGACACCTCTGCCATGAAAGGCTTTCCTCTTAAACCGACCATTTTTCTGAGCCTTGTAACGTTCACGACTGGCCTGCCTGCCGTTATCCACACCTACAATGCGAGCAGGACCTTCAATTTGAAAATAAAGTTGATTGGAAGCAGTAGGCACCCAATTTCCATCCTTGTCCAATACATCAAAATAGAGATAGAGGAGGTCTTGCCCATCTTGCTCCAGTTGTGATTTCTCGGCATGTAACCCGATTTTGGCTGGCTTACCTGCAGTCACCACCCTATCTTCTGCCACAATCTGACCTTGATGGTCATAGGCCACAGCATGCAATTCTCCTGATTGATAAGCCAAGCGCCATTCGAGATAGAGTTGGTCAGAACCTTCTCCCTCTTGGTATTTTCTGCCATCTGAAGTCCATTTTCCCTGAAAAGTCTTTCTGCCTTGGGATTTCCCATTAAGAAATAACTCTACAGAACCAGCATTTGAATACACTCGAACAGGGATATCCCCATACTTATCCACAACTTGTTGATAACTCTTGTGGATTTCCCAATTCCAGTGGGGCAGGATATGAACCATAGGCTGCTGATCTAGGTCCACCCACTGACTTTGGTAGAGATAATAGTCATTTTTAGGAATCCCTGCTGTGTCCACGATCCCAAAATAGGAACTCTTTACGGGCGTGTCATTTTGATTGTGCCAAGGAGTCGGCTCACCGATATAGTCCACTCCTGTCCAGATAAACTGACCCGCATAGTCTAGCCGATTTCTATCTGCTATCCAAGAAGCCGTCGCCGTCTTCCCCCAAGGAACCCGATCATTGCCATAGTCTGACTGTTCAAAATTCCGCACGCGGCGATTATCCCCAACCCATTCCTTAGCTGGGCGAAAATAGCTATCACGCGTCCTTGTAGCCGATGAGGTTTCAGACCCGTAAAGTCGCCACTTGGGATGTCTTTTGCGAATCGCGTCAATATTATCTTCTGAGTAATTCAAGCCCACCACATCCAGCAAATTAGCTATCTTTTCATGACCTCCAGAACCATCGCCAAAGCGGAACTGATCCATTCCCATGGTCACAAAACGGCTATCATCAACCTCCTTGACCCTTTCTAGCAAGCGTCTGATAGTCATCAATGAATGGGCATCGCCATTTGCTTCGCTGACTTCATTTCCCAAGGACCACATAAAAATGGCTGGATTGTTCTTGCCACGCTCAATCATGATGCGCAAATCGTAATCTGACCAGAAATCGCCTGCTTTCGCTTCTGGATGAGTCGCTTCTTCCTCAAAAAAGCGACCATAATCATATTCTTTCTTGCCTCCATACCAGGTATCAAAGGCTTCTTCTTGGATGAGTAGCCCCATTTTAGCAGCCACATCCAGCAAGATGCTACTGCCTGGATTATGGGTGATTCGAATCGCATTGACGCCCATTTCCTTCATCTGGCGCAATCGTCTCTCAGCAGCGGACCTATTTTCCACAGCTCCCAGCGCTCCATAGTCATGGTGCAGACAAACCCCATGAATCTTCAACCAGCGACCATTTAGAAAGAAACCCTTATCCGCTTGCCAATCCATATAGCGGTAACCAAAGGTCTCCTCTTCTTCATCAACCAAAATGCCATTTTTGTAGATTCGAGTCTTCAACTGATAGAGATGAGGATGATCAATATCCCAAAGCAAGGGTTGAAAAATTGATATGGCTTGTTGGAAATGATGTTTGTCCCCAGCTTCAATCACTACAGAGTCTGTCACCTGCCAGTCTGACAGCTGCTGCCCGTCATACCAGATACTCTGCTCCAAATACACCGACACGGACTGAGGCCCATCATTTGAAACCTTGCTTTCAAGCTGGGTTTCCACCCATCCATCTCTTTGTTCCTTGAGCTTGGGACTTTCTATCTTAATCCCATATAAATCCAGATGCACCGAATCTGTAATCAATAATTTTACTTCTCGGTAAATACCGCTACCCGAGTACCAACGACTGCTAGGTTGCTGATTTTCCACAAAAACCGCAAGCTGGTTGGCAGTCCCGTCATTTCTTAGATAAGGCGTGATATCATAAGAAAAGGGCGTATAGCCATTGGGATAATAGCCCAGTACTTGCCCGTTAATATAGACTTGGGCATTCATGTAAACTCCATCAAACAACAAACGCACCGATACAAGACTGGCATCTTCTTCCAAGTAAAACTGCGTCCGGTACCAGGCTTGACCCCCGTTTAACTGACCACCCTCATTTTGCGCTGGCGAATACTGGTCAAAATCATTGTAAATACTCCAGTCGTGTGGCACTTGAATAGCCTGCCAATTTTCCCTCTGAAAATCCGGTGCCAAGGCCTCTTCTTTCCCTACCTCTTGGCTAAAAAACCAGTGATTTCGTAAAACTTCTTCTCTTATCATACAAGCATTCCTCTTTAAACGATTCAATTTACTTGACTATAGCACAAAACAAAAGCGCTTTCAAGACTTCCTCTATCACTCCCTAAATCCTCAGAAAAGATTCTATAATTTGTGGAGGAGTCTGAAAATCACTCCATGTTCAAACAAACTGTCATTTTCAAGAAATAAGATCGAAGCTTACAAGAACCAAAAAACACCCCTCTGAATGTTCATTCCAGAGAGATGTTCCTTTTGTCTTAGCTATTATAAATCGACCGTCTAAAGTCATCTGAATCTTTGAGATAAGCTTTATAAATCGCTTTTTTCAGTTTTTGAACTGGAGTTTCGATAAATTTAAACTTTTTAGCCGTTGTATTGCCTGCTTTTATTTGAGCAAGTTCTTCTTTAACAGCTTTCTGCATCAATTCACTTAACTTCTGACTTGTCAGACTTATTTGCTGGCCTTCATATTGGATTGTCAAAGGTTTCAATTGATCAATCTTAGCTACTCTTTCCTTGAACTGTGCTTTTTTGAACTCAGCATAGCTCTTACCATTCAAAACTTTATTGAAAATGTAAGTATCAGATAAAGGCTTGTTTTCAGCCTCTGCTTCTTGCTTATATTGATTTGACACATAAGGAACAAATCCTTCATAATAGCCCAAAGCTGCCATCAATTCAAAAGCTTGTTTTCTAAAGGTGATATCCCCACTCATACCAGAGTCATTTTGACTAACACCATAAATGGTATCAAACATATCCACGAAATAATATCCATTGGCTTTTATATCACCTTTTCCGTTAAATCCATTTATAATGTAACGATTCACTAAAATATTATTATCGATTAAACTATTAATACCTGATAGATTTCTCGCTTCATCTAAAGTGATTTCTGAGATTCTTTCACTGTTGTGCGTAGCTTTAACCGCTTGGTTTGTATATGTTACAGGCGTTCTAGTTCCAGTTGAATTTATCGGCATTATTTTTTTGAAATAACTCATCTTGTCTTCTGCAGATAAGCTTTTACTTGCCTCTGCTTCTAGGTAATCTAGAGTATAAAGGACATCAAAACTTCCCTTCATGTAAGATTGCAAATCTTCTGCCGTTTTAAATCGATCAGGTGTTTTATTGTAAAATCCATTCTTATCACTTTCATCATAGACAAAGTTGAGATTGAAATAAGTATCCTTTTCTGGATTATAGGAGTTTTCAAAAATACCACGCGCATAAAACTCTGCTCCTGTACCATCTCGACGACCGTGATTATTAAACAAGACCGTTCTATCTAGTAAGTGCGTCATTTCATGAGAATAAGTCGCTGAACCTCTATCATCCAGAACCCTATCTATAAAGTAACGGACACCTAATCCGTTAGCCTCAGCTCCCACCTTACTTACTGGAGAATAGTAATTCATAGGAGTCATAAATTGGTCGACTCCCTTATCAGCTCCATTACCAGTAGCTGGTGACCAAGTGCTATCAATCTGGGCATTCGGATTACTTGTATATTTCTTCATCGTATCAATAATCAAGCGATTTGTCAGCAACTTATCACGATTTTCTGGTTTTGTTATACGATAAAGAGTATCAACATAGTTGGCTTGTTGTACAGCCGCCTTTTCAATTAAAGACTTGACTCTAGCAAGCTCAGCCTGATACTTAGTTGGATTAGACTGAGTAAGAGAAGTATCTATATAGGAACCAATATTACCATAAGTAATTGTCGCCATATTACTAATCACGTAAACATTTGGTTCTTTCACATTCAAAAGTCCCAAAATAGCAGCCATATTAGCCTCTTGTTTACGAGGATCCTTTTCCCCAGCTGTCAACTTGCTATACAACCCGACATGCGCTGAAGGATTTTCCTTAGATGGTTTTTCAACAATCATAGCTTGGCTAGATTTTTTAAGCCAGGTATCCGCATCATCTGACGTAAAGAGTTGGCGATTGCTGTCTAAAAATTCCTTCAAACTAGCCTTACCTGTAATAGTAGATAAATACTTTGTAAATGTTTGAGGACTATTGGTCAATTTCATCTCTTCATAAGACATGGATCCTAATTTTTTCAAACTATCCAAGGCGGTCATTGTCTTATTGCCAAATGAGCTTGGATTAAAGGCCAGAATATCACGAATATTCGTGTCCCCAAATTGAATATTATAAAAACGATTGATATAAGACAGTCCCAACAAAATCTGCTCTTTGTATTGCTCAAGCTCTTGTTTGACCTTGCTGCGATTTTCAGGGGTATCTCCTATAATTCCCAATGTATGCGAGGCTATCTTTTTGAAACTTGACTCAGCTTGCGTCTTCGTCTGATCAAAGCTTTCTTGAATTGACAGTTTTTGAAGATACTCTGTGCGCAACATATCTTTGACTTCTTGGTCAGTGATATTTGGGTGTGTTTTTCTGAGCGCAATTCTCTTTGTTATAATATCTCGAGGATCATAGGTAGGCTCTAACTGTGCTTTTAGTTTACTGTCATGTAAGAAATCTACTGATCTCACGCTTGTGGTCAGAGCAGACACATCCACAGCATCTTCTCTCTCACTATTAGCTGGAAGTAAGTGTGGTTTATCCTCCTTACTACCAACTAAAATAACTCTCGGTTTCATTGGTTTTGTTATTTGACTCACTTCTTGAGGATTAACCAATTCACCAGTTTGTTCATTGATAGCGTAAGTTCTAGTAAGTGTATTCTCACCAACTTCACCCTCATAGGCTACCTTTTCCATATTTTTAGCAAGTGAAGAATCCTCTCTTCGCTCCTCAGTAACAGCAATCGGTTGTATTACTTTTTCCACATTACCAACTTGAATCACTTTATCGACTGCTGAATTTACTTGTCTAGTGGTATCAGACACCCTTACCTGACCTGTTGCCTTGTCTAGTTGATAAGTCGTCCTAGTTTCCACCGAACCATCATGACCTGCAACCGCTACTTCCTGTCGTCTGAACTCCAAAGTAGGATTCACTTGGTAAATCGTTTTATGAGATAGGACAGTAGTTTCAACACTCGGTTTAGTTCCAACTTCTACAACTTGATCAACTTTGTTAACTACTATTTTGACAGTTTTATTCTCAGAAATATTTCCACTTGCTTGATCTTTAGTATAGGTAGTAGTAACTTGTTCTTGTCCCTCAACACCCGGAATTTTTACTCTTGTAACGCCGTGGTCTAGTTTCTCATTCTTTTCATAAACGGTTTCATAAGGAACAGCTTTGGTCTCCACTTTGGTCTGAGGAAGTTGAGTGTCTTCTTTGTACTCTGGGAGAGCCTCCTGTATCTCAGGCTCACCGGAAACGCCACCCTCATAAGATGGAAGAGGTGGTTCTACTAAGGACTCACCAGAAACGCCGCCCTCATAAGATGGAAGAGACGGTTCCACCAAGGATTCGCCAGAAACGCCACCTTCATAAGATGAAAGTGTTGATTCTACTAAGGACTCACCGGAAACACCGCCTTCATAAGATGGAAGAGGTGGTTCTACCAAGGATTCACCGGAAACACCGCCTTCATAAGATAGAAGAGCTGGTTCTACCAAGGATTCACCGGAAACGCCACCTTCATAAGATGGAAGAGGTGGTTCTACTAAGGACTCACCAGAAACGCCGCCTTCATAAGATGGAAGAGACGGTTCCACCAAGGATTCACCAGAAACGCCACCTTCATAAGATGAAAGTGTTGGTTCTACTAAGGACTCACCGGAAACGCCGCCTTCATAAGAGGGGAGAGTGGGTTGTACTTCCGGGGCTAGGCTTATGCCATTTTCTTGAGGTTCCTTCTCTTTTGTCCCGACCAAAATCACCTGAGCAACTGGTTCACGAAGCACTTCTCTCCCTACTTCATTTCGTCTTACAACACCATCGATAACCCTTACTTCTGTTAAGATTCGTTCTTGTCCCTTGGCACCTTCTATAGAAATTCTTTTTTCTCCCTTAGCCAGAGTTGGGTCAGACTGCAATTGAGTTTCAAACTCTATCTCCCCTATCCTAACTTCCAGTTCTGGCTTGTCTTCAATAACAGTTTTCATTCCTTCATCTGGTACTTTTTTATACTCAATATTCATACTTTTTTCAGAAGTTGGATTTAAAACAGGCTCAACTGCGTAAGATGGTTGAGGAGATTGCACAAGATCTTTAGTCGAGCTAAAATGAGATGTAGTCTGTGGTACAATCTTCTTAGATTGAGGTTCTGAACTTTCCTCCTTTTGAGATAATGCTGGCGACTCTACCTTATCAGCAGAAAGTTCCTTACTAGCACTATCTCTTACCAAATAATATCCCGTAAATTCATATCCTTGGACTGTTTCAGGACTTGGTAAAAACTGACCTTCTACTCTCTTAACAAGGGCTGGTTGCAATTCTACCAGATTTTCTAAAGCAGAGATGGATGCTCCCCAGCCACCAACAGCAAAGACGGTCACAAGGAAGTAAGACGCTCCCTTTTTTCTCTTGATTAAAGTGAAGGAAAGCAATAATAATCCTGCTCCCAAGATAAACATCCCATCATTAGAAAACAGACCTGTTTCTGGTAATCTTGTAGCCAATTTTCGATAGACAAAATAGTATTCTTTTCCTTCTTCTACCTCAATCTTATTTTCTTCAAACCATTGCAACTCAGATTTCAGCTTTTCAGATAAATCCTGCTCATCCAAATAATGACTTGAAATTAGTGTTGAAGTCGTTTCTGTAGCCTGTACAGGTTGAGCACCCATACCAGCAAAAAATAAACTCGTTCCTAGCAAGACCGAACAAGCTCCTATTGTATATTTTCTCAAAGAAAAACGCTGCTTTCTCTCAAATTGAAATTCTTTCATCCCATATCCTATCATTCATTATTACTGTATATTTAGTATATCAGAAATAGTTTGTATTCACAAATCTTTCTAGTTATTCCCTTATCATTCCAAGTTGAGGGAGACAACATACAATAATTTTTATTTAAATGTATATCAATGTTCTTTGTTTTTCTTAACAAAAGCAATACAAAAAGAGCCTGTTGCCAAGCTCTTTAGTCTATTATTTCTTCTCAGCACGAAGGGCTGACAAGATTTGTGTACGGATATCATCAACACCATTTGGCGTATTTGGTAAAAAGATAGTCTGGTTTCCTTTAGAGGCAAAGGTATTCAAGGTATCCAAATACTGGTTGGTCAAAAGAATGGACATGATTTGCTCTTCTGTCATGCCAATATTTGCTTCCTTGAGTTCTGTGATAGACTCTGCCAATCCATCCACAATCGCCTTACGCTGTTGGGCAATTCCCACACCATGAAGGCGGTCTTTTTCTGCTTCGGCTTCAGCTGCAGTGACGATTTTAATCTTATCGGCTTCCGCCAATTCTTGCGCTGCGACCCGCTTACGTTGCGCCGCATTGATTTCATTCATGGATTGCTTAACTTCTGCATCTGGTTCGACCTTGGTAATCAAGGTTTTCACGATAATGTAGCCGTAAGTAGTCATTTCTTCCGCCACTTGGTGTTGAACTTCAAGGGCAATCTCATCTTTTTTCTCAAATAATTCATCCAAGGTTAATTTGGGAACAGAAGAACGAAGAGCGTCTTCGATATAAGATTTAATCTGAGATTCTGGACGCATGAGTTTATAGTAGGCATCTGTCACGCTCTGCTCATTGACACGGTACTGAGTCGCCACATTCATCATAACAAACACATTGTCCTTGGTCTTAGTCTCAACCACAATATCGCTTTGCAACAAGCGCAACTGAATCCGCGCTGCAATCGAGTCAATCCCAAAAGGCAAGCGAATATGAATACCGCTATTGGCAACCTTTTGGTATTTCCCAAAGCGTTCAATAATCGCCACCGACTGCTGACGAACCACATAAACTGTACTCAGTGTGACTATCAGCAATAGGAGCACACAAACCACCACAAAAATCATCAAAAATGTTGCCATTATCGTGACCTCCATTATTATTTTTTCCTGTATTATAGCACATTTAAAGAAGGCTGTGCAGTTTTTACTGCGATTTTTCCTGAAATGTCAATAATTAGAGGTGAAACCACATTTTAAGTTAGTAATCGCTTTTTTTCATTACATTATCTTCTATAGAATCTTCATCCATATTCAGAGAATGACTTGCCTTAACTTTTCTCTCGTGCTATACTATTTATTGAAATGAATGAATAGGAGATATTTCATGAAAACAGCAAAAACTACTGTTACAATCCTTTCTGCACTTGCTTCTGTCGTCTTATTGGCTAGTTGTGCAACAAAGTCTACAGAAACACAGACAAGCAATAATAGCTCATCTGATAATCAGATTACATTGACATATGACCAACTACGGTCAAGAGAAAACACTATGTCAACCCTTTGGTATCAAAAATCAGCTGAAACTAAAGCTTTATACATACAGGGTTATAACGTTGCAACAAATCACCTAAAGGAATTGCTCAAAACAGAATCAGACAAACCTTACTCTATCGTTTTAGACTTGGATGAAACTGTCCTAGATAATAGCCCTTATCAAGTACAAAATGTTAAAGACGGTACAGCATTTACACCCGAAAATTGGGATATTTGGGTTCAAAAAGCTGCAGCAAAAGCTGTCCCAGGTGCCAAGGATTTTCTTCAGTTTGCTGATCAAAACGGTGTCCAAATCTACTATATTTCTGACCGCTCAGCTAATCAAGTAGATGCCACCATTAAAAATCTTGAAAGTGAAGGAATTCCTGTTCAAGGACGTGATCATCTCATGTTCTTAGAAAACGGTGTAAAATCCAAAGAAGGTCGTCGCCAAAAAGTTCAAGAAAAAACAAATCTTATTTTATTATTTGGTGATAACCTCGTAGACTTTGCAGATTTTTCTAAGACTTCTGAATCTGACCGTGATAAACAACTTGAAGAATTGCAAAAAGAATTTGGTGAAAAATTCATCATCTTCCCAAATCCAATGTACGGATCATGGGAATCAGCTGTATACGGTGGTAATAAACTAGATGCTAAAGGTCAAGTAGAAGAACGCCAAAAAGCCTTGCAAGGTTTTGATAAATAAAACAAATAAGCTGATTCTATATAAAATAAAGCTAACTTACAATCTTCAAAAAGTGGATAGGAAGGAATTCTGATAATCAGAAAACTTTCCTATCCACTTTTATAATTGATATAACATCAAACTTTTACACACCTGATACTATACGTTTTTTGATTTTAAAGATTTTTCTCTTAGATCCGATATTTCAAGAATTAAGTGCCCTTGATGATCTAAATTTATTGTGGTATACTATTTTGGTCATCGGTTACCGATTACGTTCCTATGGGTTCGTGAGAGGAGGTGAAACTAATGAGCCTTATCATAGAGCTCGCTCTTACTATTATAGCGGATGTTATAGCTGGAATTATCTTGTATTTCGTCTGCAGATGGCTAGATAGTAAGGAGTAGACCGACTGACTAGCCTATCAACACCCGTTAAATCGCTAAGATACGTAAAAAAAGCCCTTAACTACGGCCATAGTTAGGGGCTTTGGTGTTCTAATGAACCTTATCAATTAACTACATTCTAGCATATAAGTCCTAATATTTCAAGCATTAAGTAAGGTTGATGGTCTAAATTTATTGTGGTATACTATTTTGGTCATCGGTTACCGATTACGTTCCTATGGGTTCGTGAGAGGAGGTGAAACTAATGAGCCTTATACCTGAGCTTGCTCTTACTATTATAGCGGACGTCATCGCAGGAATTATCTTGTATTTCGTTTGCAAATGGCTATATGGTAAGAAGTAGACCGACTGACTAGCCTATCAACACCCGTTAAATCGCTAAGATACGTCAAAAAAGCCCTTAACTACGGCAATAGTTAGGGGCTTTGGTGTTCTAATGAACCTTATACACTAACAACATTCTAGCATATAAGCCCAGATATTTCAAGAGTTTTATTTATTTTTTAAAGTTCTGGAAAGGTCTATAATGAAGTTAGCCATCTAATATCTAAAAACCGACTAGCTCTTATGAACTAGTCGATTTCTCATCAATGCGCCAACATTTCTTGGGCGATTTCTTGTCCAGATAGGTTATCTGGGTAGTAGGTTGGCCAGTTATCCATTTCTTCAAAGAGGGCTTCTTGGCTTGTGCCTCCAAAGAAGATATGGAAATGTTCTGCCTTAACTGGGGCGATATTGTGGTCACTAAACTGAACATACTTGAACTGTCCAGCGTCCGCATCTGTCGCTTCAAAGAGGAAGCGCACACCACGATTGCCTTTCTTATAAGTCAAGATTTTCTTACCAACATACTTGTAGGTGAATTTCTTACTTTGTCCACCTTGAACAAATTCCATAGTGTTATCAGTGATGTTGATCTTAGTGACATCTGTCTGATAGCCTTTTGTATAGTAGGCCTTGTACTCAGCCTGAGTCATCTTACCAGTCAACTTAGCCTTGTAGTCAAAGACCTGATCAAAAGTTCCATCTTCAAGGAAAGGATAAACTGATTGCCAGTTGCCTGCATAGTCGCTCAAGGTGCGATCCTTGACGTCTGCATCTTCGAAGTAACCATTTTGGACTGTCTTGGTATCCTCTGCCTTTTCAGGCTCGATAGCTGGACCTTCTTGGTCTGTTGTTTGTTTCAAAGCTTTGAGGTTTTTCTCCATGATAGAGATATAATTTTCTCCCGCCTTGGTATCTTCTTCTGTCAGACTTTCTAAAGGATTAAGGACATCTGTTTTGACACCTGCCTCTTTTGAAAGTGTGTTAGCAAGAGCTTGTGAAGCATTTTCTTCAAAGTAGATATAGGCGATTTTATTTTTCTTGACGTACTCTGTCAATTCTGCCAAGCGAGCTGCTGATGGCTCTGCATCTGGAGAGAGACCTGAGATTGCGACTTGTTTGAGTCCATAGTCTAAGGCAAGATAGTTAAAGGCTGCATGTTGCGTTACAAAGCTCTTTTGTTTGGCTTGAGACAAGCCTTCTGCATAAGCCTTATCCAAGGCTTGTAATTTTTCGATATAGGCAGCAGCATTCTTCTCAAAGGTCTCTTTTTTATCAGGATAATCTGCTGACAAGCTATCACGGATGTGCTCTACAAGTTTAATGGCACGGACTGGTGATAACCAAACATGGGGATCGTACTCATGGTGATGGCCTTCTTCTCCATGGTCATGGTCTCCCTCTTCTTCCTCACCACCTGGCAAGAGCAACATATCGCCTGTCGCCTTGATGGTTTTCACCTTTTTCTTATCCAAGGTATCTAGCAATTTAGGGACCCATGTTTCCATGTTTTCATTTTCATAAACGAAGGTATCTGCGTCTTGGATTTTGGCAACTGCCTTGGCAGACGGTTCGTATTCATGAGGCTCTGTACCAGCACCGATTAGGAGTTCTACATTAGCAGTATCTCCTGCGACTTGCTTGGTAAATTCATAGACAGGGTAAAAGGTTGTCACAATATTTAGTTTGCCATTTGCCTGTTTTTGATTGGAACAAGCCACTAAAAACAAGGCACATAGACTGGCTAGCAATAAGCTAATTTTTTTCACATTAGTCTCCTATTTGATAAAACGTCTTACTAAACTGATCAGTAAAAAGACAGTTACAAAAATAATAGTAATACTTGCGCTTGCAGGTGTTTCTGCATAGTAGGAAATGTAGAGTCCTGCCACCATTCCCAAAAATCCAATAGCACTAGCTAGCAGCATAACCGATTTAAAGTTTTTCCCCAGACGCAGGGCAATACTAGCTGGCAAGACCATAATGGTCGATACCAGAAGAGCTCCCGCAGCTGGAATCATAAGGGCAATGGCCACCCCCGTCACCATGTTAAAAAGAATGGACATGGTACGAACTGGCAAGCCATCCACAAAGGCCGTATCCTCATCAAAGGTCAAGATATACATAGGACGAAGGAAGAGGAAGGTCAAAATCAAAACAACCGCCGCAATGACAAAGAGGGAAATAACCTGCTCTTCGCTGATAGTCACGATTGAACCAAAAAGATACTGGTCCAAACTCATTGAGCTAGAGCTTTTACCCTTGCTCATAACAATCAGAGAAACAGCCAGTCCTGTTGACATGAGGATAGCTGTCCCGATTTCCATAAAGCTCTTATAAACCGTACGGAGATACTCCAGAAAGACCGCCGCAATCAAGACAATAGCAATAGTTGAAATAGTCGGAGAAATCCCCAGAACCAAACCAAAAGCTACACCCGACAGCGAGACGTGGCTGAGGGTATCACTCATCAAACTCTGACGACGCAAGATTAGGAAAGTTCCCAATACTGGCGAGAAAAGACTCATGGCAATAACGGCCAGAAAGGCACGTTGCATAAAGTCATAAGATAACAAACTAAGCATGGCCCACCTCCTGATCATTCTCATGAACGTTGAAACAACGCCATGGCGAGTCTTGGTTACGGACTAGATGAATATTGCGGTCCGCGTAGTCCTTAACTTCTTCAGGGTCATGGGTAATCATCAAAACAGCCTTGCCATGATGATGGGCGCTGTGGTGCATGAGTTCGTAAAATTCATTTTTACTTCCTGCATCCATCCCCGTTGTCGGCTCATCTAGAATAAACACATCTGGATCCGAAGCAAACATACGCGCAATCACCGCTCGCTGCTTTTGTCCCCCAGATAGAGACCCCAAGCGTTTGTCTCGGTGTTCCCACATACCAACTGAGTCCAAACTGGCCTTGATATGCTCCTCATCATGAGCATTCAAACGACGGAACCAACCTTTTCGCGGATAGCGACCCGACTTGACAAATTCATAAACCGTACTTGGAAAACCTGCATTAAAACTGGCAATCTGTTGAGGAAGGTAAGCTATTCTCAATTTCTTACCCTGCGTATTTGTCTTTGAAATAGTCACCTTTCCAATGCGTGGCTGAAGGATTCCAAGACTGGCCTTGATCAGTGTCGTCTTAGCTGCCCCATTCTCCCCTGTCAAGGTAACAAATTCCCCACTATCAACACTATAATTGATATGTTCAAGAACAGGCTCCTTATCATAATAGAAGGATAACTCCTCTACCGTAATATATCTCATTATTTGATTTCTCCTACTAAAGCAGTCAAAAACCGCTGAATCACTTTTTGTTCATTTGGAGTAAACTGAGTCGCCACTTGTTCATAGGTTAAAAGCGTATGCTCATGGTGATGGTGGTGCTCCTCAGCAATTGGACGAGCCAAGTCAGTCAACTGATAAAAAATCACACGCGCATCCTTAGGATCTTTAGATGTTTCCAACATCCCTTCCTTGACCAAAGACTTAATGGCCTTGGTAACTGCCGCCTGACTGACATTGAGACGACGAGCCAACTCTGAATTTGTTAAAGATTCCTCTGACAAAAGCATGAGAATGTGCTCCTGAGTATTGGTCAGAGCTACCTCGCTAGTGCAATGACCTATTAGGATTTCATGTTGGTTTTCCGCCTGTAAAATCACCTCATTCAAAAAGCCATCGATATCCTTCGCTAGCTGTCTCATATCTGACTCCTTTCCTTTTGAACTTCTCTTTTTTAAGAGAAAAATACTATTCTTTGACATTTTATTTACCAGTTAATTATATCACAAGCAAAAAAAGAGTCAAGAAAAAACGTGAAAATAGGCTTCATTCTTGAACTCTTCTATATTATAATCTATTGAAATTCTTTGACATCTCCATCATAAGTCGCCCAATCTTTGCTGAAAAAGCGCTCATTCAGATGGTAAGTCGGAGCTGGTGTGGGATTGGATAGGAAAGGATCAACTGCCTTGTCAAAGGCCAACCAACCCAACCAACCAAGGTGAATGGTGTCCTTCATAAAGAAAGGCTCTCCGCCGTCCTTAGAAAAATCTGCTATATTGGTAAACCCTTGATTTTCTAACTGGTAGCGAATCTTCTGCACCGTTTGTTGGTACATATCCTCTCGTAGACCAGCATAGTCCATCCATTTTTTATTAACAGGTGGAATGATAAAAATCGGGTTGACCTTAGATTTAGAAAACTGTGTTAAAACCAACTGCAAGTCATTATACTCTGGCGACTTGAGATAGGTAAAACTTTTCTGAGAGTCCTTTAATTTCTTCAAATCCTTCTTGATCTGCGTATTATAGAAATAATTTTCCATTCCCAGATCATTATTAGAAGTATTCTTTTCAGCATCTGCTTTAACAATATCTTCTATGACTTGATAAGAAAACTGGTCTGGCAAGGTCTTTAAATACTTAACTACATGCTTATCATAATTGACATAGCCTCTAACTGAAAACTGACCAAAAAAGGAAGCTTGGCGTTCATTAAACCGAGCCAATAATTCAATCATTTCATTGTCTGCTGTCGACAATTCTTCTTTGCTTGCCAACTTCTGAACCAGATCCTTCATAGCTACGTTTGGGAACTGCTGTAGTAAGCGAGTCGCTGCATATTGACTAGCCTGATCTCCAGATTGATGTTCCAGAAAACTGGTCAACTGGTCTCCATTAAAATACTGCTGAAAAGCTGCTGGCTCATAGCCATTTTTACTGAACCACTGAGGTGAGATAACATACACAACTTGTTTATTCTCCAGTTGTGGCAACATCTGTTGCATTCCAAAATACTGGTTAAGCGATGCAGCTCCCCTCTGTCCTAAAAGATAAGGACGGTAGGAGCGATTGTATTTCTCAGCTAATACCGCAGGATGAGCACCGTCAAAACGAAGCCATTCACTAGAGCCAAAGAAAGGAACAAAACGCATATTTGGATCAGATAGTGCTCTGACTTTTTGACTTCGCTCCTTAAAACTATCGATAGTAGTAGCCACCGCTGAACGCTTTTCAGCTCCTAGATTATGATGCATCTCAGTAGGATAAAAGAAAATGAGCAGAAAAACCAACAAACCAGCTATCAAGACCGGTCCGAAGATCATCCATAAGCGTTTAAGCATTTTGTAGCTCCACAATACCAGCTATGATTTTATTAGCTGTATTCCAGTCGTCGCGACCAAACTCTGTCACAGGGACACGAATGTCAAAACGATTCTCAATCTCCACAATCAACTCAACCGTTCCCATACTATCCAAGACACCTGCGTCAAAAAGATCTTCATCCATCATGTCAGAAACATCTTCCATAAACAACTCATCAATAATTTCGATAACTTCTGATTTGATATCCATATTTTATTTCCTTTTATTTTTTAAACCATAAATCATTCAAGAATCCAGAAAAGATTAAGAATGACAGCATGACAACATGGAAGGTGACAACCATGCCAAGCAACTGAATCCAGCGATTCTCAGGTAGAGCAGCTTTCCCTGCTTTTTTCCGTTCCTTATTGAGCGTTTTTTTCTTGCGAATCCAAGCGTCATTGATGACCAAGCCCAGTCCATGAAAGAGGCCATAGGCGATATAGTACCAGGTCACTCCATGCCAAAATCCCATAATCAGCATATTTACAATGTAGGCCACACTTGAAGTTACATTACGATTTTTAAAGACCTTCTTTCTGGTCAATACCATGACCATTCGCATAAAGACAAAGTCACGGAACCAGAAAGACAGACTCATATGCCAACGATTCCAAAACTCTTTTAAATCCCTTGATAAAAAGGGCTTGTTAAAGTTGATGGGACTACGGATTCCCATTAAATTTGAGATGGCTAATGCAAACATAGAGTAACCTGCAAAGTCAAAGAAGAGCTCCAGACCAAAGGTATACATAACCGCTAAAGCATAGATGTTAAAGAAGCCACCTGACTGCAGGGCTAGATTCTTCAGAGGAGGGAGTAAGGTTTCTCCTAAAACATGAGCCAGGATAAACTTATACAAAAAGCCCCACATGATATAGCGAACAGATTCATCCAGCATATCCATCAACTCATCCCGCTCAGGAATGGTCTGATAATTTTCATTAAATCGCTTAAAGCGATCGATTGGACCACTCGAGAAAGTTGGCATGAAGAGAAGGAAACGAAGGAATTCCCAGAGGGTAAAATCCTTAATCACTCCATCTCTCAGCTCGATGATAATCCCAACCGAACGAAAGGTCAGGTAAGAAATACCCAAAAACCCAAGCAAAGACTGCGTTCCATTGATAGCTGGCTGCACCTTAACAAAGATAATCGGAAGGAGGGATAGAAAGCTAACTAGGTAAAAGACCCACTTGCCATCCTTGCTTTTTCGATAATGCTTGTAGAAAAGCAGGAGCAATATTTCCCAGCAAAGGTAAATACCCAAGGCAGCTAATTGATTGGTCTTCCCACCCACCAACATAGTGACGATAAAGAAGAGACTTACCATCACTTCATACCAGGCAAAGCGTTTCTTGAAAAAGAGGCCAATAAAGATGGGCAAGGTTGCAACAATCACATAGACAAAATACTGAGGATTGCCATATGGCTCTAAATGAGGAAGCTGTTGAAAGAACTCCATCATCTCTTGTTCACCTCGTTAATTAATCCTTTGATGTCAATCTTTCCATTTGGAGTCAGTGGCAAACTGTCTCGGTAAAGGAATTTAGACGGCATCATATAGGACATCATGATATCTGTTAAATCTTCCTTGATAGCTTTGGTAATATCAATATCTCGCTCAAACTGCTCACGAACACCGTCTTTTAAGATGACATAGGCCAGTAGATTTTGCACCTTGTGGTCCTTGTTATAACGCGGTACTGCGACAGCAGACTCGATATAGCGAGACTTATTAAGATTTTGAGAGACATCTTCTAACTCAATGCGGTAACCGTTGAACTTAATTTGGAAGTCCATGCGTCCGCCGTAGAGAAGCAAGCCTTCATCTGTCATGGTTCCCACATCGCCTGTGTGATAGGCTGGCAGTCCTTCAAACTCAAAGAAAGCTTCCCCTGTTTTTTCAGGATTGTTCATATATCCTTTTGAAACAGCTGGTCCAGAAACAATGATTTCTCCCTGTTCGCCATTTGGCAGTTTATTTCCTTCCTCGTCAATGATAAAGGTTGGAGAATCAGCCTTGGTATAGCCGATTGGTAGACGTTTGAGAGTCGCTAGCATCTCATCTGTCACAGCAACAGCTGACAAGGCTACTGTCGCTTCTGTTGGGCCGTAGGCATTAATAATACGGGCATTTGGGAAACGCTCACGTAGTTTTTGAGCCGTTTTGACCGTCAATTCTTCTCCATCAAAGTAGAAATGCGTGATGCCAGGCATTTTCTCGCTATTAAAGTCTTCTGATAACATGGCCATATCCGCAAAAGAAGGGGTTGATGTCCAGATAGCGATTGGCAATGAAAAGATGGTCACAAAGAGTTGCTTAAAGTCCTGAGTGATGGCTGCAGGAAGAGCAAAAAGCGTCCCACCAAGTGCCAAGGTCGGTGCCCAGTACATGACAGACAGGTCAAATGAATAAGGTGGCTGAGCCAGCATTTGTGGACGACTTGGCGTCGCAAATTCCTTATCCGTAATCATCCAGTTGGTAAAGCTGAGGAGATTATCATGTGAAATCTGCACTCCTTTAGGCTTACCAGTCGTACCAGAAGTAAAGATAATGTAGTAGTTATCATCGCCCTTGACTGGATGCGTGATCTCATAACTAGTCCCTTGAGCAAAGGCTTCTTGAACCTGAGCTAGAGTCATCATCGGTGTAGAAACCTGCTCCAATGGAAATTCTGAAATGGCAATAATCAAACTTGGCTCCGCTACTTCTAAAATAGCTGAAACTCGCTCCAAGGCCGAATGGCTATCAATGGGAATGTAGGCATGACCTGACTTAGTCAAGGCTACAAAAGTTGCCAACATTTCATATTCTTGGCCACCAAAAACGACCACAGGAGACTTCTCAGGCAAGCCTAGTTGGTCAATGGCTGTAGCTAAACTATCCGAATCAGCCTTCAAATCTCCATAAGTATGTTCCTGCCCCAAAACATTGTAAACAGGATAGCTAGGCTGTGTCTGAGCAAAATGCTCAATGGTTTCAATCATATCTACTATTGGTTTATTTGACACAATAGGAATTCTCCTTCAAGTTAAAATTCATTATAGATAAAGCTTCCTTGACCCTGGCCAAGATAGCTAAAAAAGTAAAGCAGCCCCAGAAAGATAAGAAAATACAAGGCTGTCCGACCAAGAAAGAGGTACAATTCTTTTCTCTGTTTCATCAAGAAAAACCATTCATTTCTGTAATTTTTGCTAAATAAGATAGACTCTTACTATAGTATTTTTCTACTATTGTACCACTTTCTAGGGTAATTTTTCAATTGTTTGCCGTAGATTTTCAGTAGATTTCAGTTTATTTTAAGGATTATGCGGTTTTTCTATGTATATTTCAAATAGAGTGTTCCTGGTCAAAAACTCAATTTCAGTAGAAAATGAAGGGAAGCTTTCCATAATAAAACGCACAATATCAAGTTTTTTTGTACTGACCCCAAAAAGTTAGACAGAAAAAATCTAACTTTTGGGGTGCAGTTCATTTCAACACCTGATACTATGCGCTTTTCTAATTTTTCAAGACTTTTTAACCAGTCTCTCATTTAAAATAATCTCGTCTGATATAAATTAAAATAGCTTCTATCATCAGACAAATGGCTGATAGCCAAAAACTGATGCTAATACCAAAACTCTCAGTAATATAGCTCATTAGCAAAACAAATACTGAAAATGCTAATGTCGAAATCACTTCAAGAACGGAATAGACATTAACCAAGTTATTTTCCTCTACTGTTTCCTGAAGAAATACAGTTTCAGGAACTTCTTTTAGCTGCGATAACATACCAACTAAAGCTGAAAATAATAAAAACATCTGTGCGTTTGGAAAATATAGAATAGTCAGTGTCACTATTGCCATAGCTACAAGAGGAAAAAGAATACTTTCCCATTTAGCAGCAAGGAACTTTTCAGATAGCCTAAAAGCAATTAAGCCACTAATTATAATACCAATAGAGTATGCTGTATTAGAATATCCCCAGTAACTTTCCGTTTTATTTAATAACTCAGTTACAAAAACAAGTATAATGGAAGAAACCCAAATAGTATTTGAAAAAATTTCCAATAAATTTGCTGATACAAAAAGTCTTAATCTAGGATCTCTAGCAACTAACTTCCAACCTTTGAGCAAAATTTCAAGATTAGTTTCTGACTCTAACACCTCCACTTCAGCCTTAGGAAGAAATAACATCAAAAAGCTAGAAATTATATACAACATTAAAATTATAAACGTGGTAGGTAAAAGACCAATTGTTGCAAACAAGAGTCCACCTAATCCCCAACCCACTAACTGAACAGCTTCACCACTCATTGATAAGGCTGAATTAGCCTTACCCAAATCGGTCGCATAGCGTGGCACAATAGCATAGGAAACAGGTGCTGCAAAACCATCTAATATTGAAATTGCCACAACAAATAGATAGGTTACCAAAGGCGCTACGGATTGCATTACGGTAAACATTCCTACCAGTATCGCCAATAATATAGTCTTTCCAAATTGGGATAAAGATAAAACCCTATTGAGTGCTATCCTTTTAGTAACTAAAGGAACTAAAAGACTCGCAACAAAAGAGGATATCCCTATTAAAATGGGAACTAGTGATGTGGCAATTACTGATTTTGAAATAATGTATATGTTAGCAATGATTGTTACTCTAAAGAAAATATCTGCTAAATTTGCAAACAATTGAGAGACTAACAACTTGATAAATGAATTAGACATGTAGCGCTCCTATAACATAAAAATATTTAACTGATAAATGGTATAGTAGACTTTGTTTGATAACTATTTGACACAAGATTAGATGGTCAGAAATTGAATTTTTAACATTCCAACTTAGCCATAGTTTTTAGTTCTCACATCTTTAAATCAGCTAAAACAATCTATAATATAGCATATATATTATAGCTAATAAAATGCCGAACAAGTCTACTTATTTTATTCTATATTTTCCCAAATCAATTACTTGATTATAAACCGTTTCTGAATCAATATGATGAGCAACTTCAATCAAAATGATAGGCAACTGCAAAAGTAATTGGCGCACTTGATATGCATTGTTCTTGTCTAAGGATGATGTGACCTCATCCGCCAACACAATGTCTTTTTTTCGAAGCAGACAACGAACTAATTCAAGTCGTAAACGTTGTCCACCTGAAATGTTTTCTCCATTATTTATCAGTTGATAATCTAAAATATTGGTGATTTCATTCGTTAAGCCAACTTGTTCTAGGCAACAGAGTAATTCTTTATCTGAAATCTCCTGTCCTAATGTTAAATTTTCTCGAATTGTCCCATGTCTGAAAAATGGATTCTGAGAGATATAAGCGACATTCCCTTGATAATGAGTAAATTCTCGACCTGATTTATCACGTACGATAATTCTACCACTATTCGGACTTATCTTTCCTGCTACCAACTGTAGGAGAGTTGACTTTCCGGTACCACTAGCTCCCTTTATTAAAACTTTACTTGGCTTAGTTAATCTAAGTGACAAATCATAAAAGAGCACTTGCTCTCCAACCTGTTTTGAAACGCCCTCCAAAACTAGCTCAGCTAAAGATTCGACTGTCGGATATGATGTTTCTAAACAAGATTCTTCCAATAATGAAAATATTTTTTCTTTCACTGTTTGCGATCGCTGTATATCAGATATGCTATACATAATTCTTTGAATAGGTCCGCTAAGATTCATTGTAGCTATATACATAGAGACCAAACTAGCTGTTGTTAACTCTATACCACTCTTTTGTAATAAAAGACCAAGTGCAAGAGGTAGTACCTGACTAAGGAATTCTAAAGGACCATTGAAAAAATAAACGACATTGCTAGTCCATTCATTTTTCCAACGAGCATTTTCGTAACACTCGTTGTTTTTTCTCATCTTAGCAAAGTTTTCTTTACTAGCGCCATAAAAATAGATCGTATCTGCTCCCTTAAAAAAATCTCCTACAGATAGATGAAAAGCTTTTTGCATTTCCGAAAAATTTGCACCACTTTTCATTAAACGATTATTCATTACCCATTGAGGTAATGGTCGAAGAAAAGAGAACACAATAAAAACAATACCAAGCCAAAAATTTTGCACCAAAATAAAAACAATCGTTGTACAAAGTATAAAAACTCTTCCAACTATCATATCCAGGGGTAAAAAGAAGCGATTATAGAGCAGTTCCATATCTTGTGTAACAATTGAAACTTTTTCATCATATACAACATTTTCTTTCAAAAATAGTTTCTTAATAAGCTGATCTTTTAACCGAATTTGCATATGACGCTGCAGATTATTACTGACAAAATTTGCTAGCAACATCGTGCTATAAAAAAACAGGTGTAAACACAGGCCATATAAAACAAAGTATGAAATTGTACCAATTGTAAGTTGCTCTTCACGAATATTCAATAGCTTATCCAATAACAATGGCTTTATTAGAGCCATCCCACTATTCAAAAGCACTCCTATTAAAAAATAGATAAAAATATTAGTTTTAATGTATTTTAGAAATTTCATAAATAAGCCTATCTAAAAGAAAGCGAATAGATATAAAAGCCTCAGTCTAAAAGTTATAAACAAAGTAACTCCAACTGAGACTATACAATAATTTAATTAACCTATATATGATGCTGTTTATTAAGAATGATTATTTTTACTATTGAAAAATAATTCTCCTGTTTCACTTTTCTTTCTTAAAATATATGGAGATAGAACTTGCATATTAAATACCTCAAAATTCATAATTATGGTGACAACTTCGAAAAATCCTATCGCTCAAATACAATGAACTGATAAAACAACCGTAATTGAAATTTCTAAAGACAATTCTACCAAAATATTATTTCGAGATACTTCCTTTCCCATATCTGCGTATTACTTTTTACTTGCTAAAATTTTTTCTAAGTGCCTTTCATAATTCTTTGCCAAATGGTTACTTCCCGCTAATTTCATTGCTCCAATACACTTCCTCATTTCAATAATTGCTTTACAATCCATCTCTTTTTTATAGCGATATAGATATTGGGCATACTGAAATACCAATCGCTCATAAATTTCAGTTTCAGTGAAAAAGCATTGGTTTAGTCGTTTTTCAAAATACAAAGCATCAAGAAATTTTCCTCTTTCAATACATGTGATATATCCGTTCAATAGCATAGATGAAATCAGTCGTCTATTATTAGGAATTTCTTTATAAAAATCAGAACGTCTAGACATCTCTCTAGCCAAAACCATAAAGACATCGTGTTTTAGGACATCTAAAGTATTTGAAAAAATCAATAATTCATAGTATCCCCAATATTCAACACTAAAGAGATAGTCAGTGAGATAAGATAAATCATCACCAGAATAATAAACTTCTCCCGATAAATCTTGTAAACGAATTTTTAATAAAATAATGTTAAGCTTATGAAATTTCTCTTGTTTAGAATCTGACTCCATCTGAGAATAAAGTAGTTTTTTCAACCCATCAACATCATGATTTGATACAAAATGCCTAACCTTTGATAAGAGTTCATTCAGTTCATCACGATGAAAATCATGAACAGCATACATAAATTCATCAATGGGCATGTTAATTTCATCCAAAATAGCCATAAATTTTGAAATGGTTAAATCAGTCTCTCCCTTTTCAAAACGTGAGAGCTGTGATGTTGATATACCAGCTTTTTCGACATCTTTCAAGCGAAAACCTCTAGATTCTCGAAACTTTTTAAAGATTTCTCCAAATTTTTTCATAATATCTCTCCAACAAGCATATATGGGAACAGTTTTTGATTTTTAATATTTTAGCATAAAATAGCAGAAAATAAAAGTGAGGTATTTCACATGAAAAAGCAAAAACTTTTGCCTTTATTATTCCTACTTTTTGGAGGAATTATGATTATCGTTGTTGGCTAGTACTAAGAAATTAGTTACTAAAATACTTACATCTTCAATCGAAAAAAGTGACTGGAGAAAAAATCTTAACGATAAGAAAAGCGCATAATATCAGGTATTGAAAAACTTGATACTATGCGTTTTATTGTGAGAAGATTTACTTTATTTTTTGCTGAAATTGGGTTTTTGCCTAAGCTCTATCAACATAATTGTTTTCTAATACTCTTCGAAAATCAAATTCAAACCGCGTCAACGTCGCCTTGCCGTATATATGTGATTGACTTCGTCAGTCTTATCTGCAACCTCAAAACATTGTTTTGAGCAACCTGCGGCTAGTTTCCTAGTTTGCTCTTTGATTTTCATTGAGTATAAACTAGAAAAGTGAGAATACAAGAACGGCCAAGGCTGCACCGATAACAGGTCCCACAACAGGAATCCAAGCATAAGACCAGTCTCCGTCTCCCTTGTTTGAAATTGGAAGGATACTGTGCATGATACGAGGTCCAAGGTCACGCGCAGGGTTCAAGGCATAACCTGTTGTCCCACCTAGTGATAGACCGATACCGACAATCAAAGTCCCCACTGCAAAGGTTCCGATACCTGCCTGAAAATCGTAAAGACCCAAAGCAAAGATTGTCAACACCAAAACAAAGGTTCCAAGGATTTCACTGATCAAGTTAGAAACTGTATCCTTGATGGCTGGCCCGGTACTGAAAGTTGCCAGGATATTACCTGCATTTTCTTCTGCCTCATAATGCGGTTTGAATTGCAACCAAACCAAAATCTGACCGAGCATAGCCCCTGCGAACTGAGCTAGGATATAAGGGAATACTGATGCCCAAGGCAAACCACCTTTCAAGGCCACACCAATGGTCACAGCTGGGTTTAAATGAGCTGGACTGAGCTTGCCAGATACAAAGACTGCAACCGCAACTGCAATTCCCCACCCCATAGTAATCACAATCCAACCTGAACTGTTGCTCTTGGTTTTTGGAAGAACCACACCTGCAACAACACCATTTCCTAGAAGAATCAGGATTAAAGTCCCCAAAAATTCTCCAAATAATTCATTCATCATCTTTCTGTCTCCATTAAAAAGAAGGGGCGGGCGGCAAGGAATGCTGCCCTCCACCTCTTTTATTCTTTCTTAATTTTTTAATTCTGCTAAATCGTTGTTAGCGAGAGCCGCTTCGACATCCGCACGGTAGCCTGCTTTTTCTTCTTCTGACCAATCATAGAATCGTCCCATTTCATTCAAAACTGGCTCAACGATACTATCCAAACTATCACGCATAAAGAGCATATGGTTGGTACGACGAAGAAGGAAGTCAACTGGGCTAAGTGCCAACTCATTGCGCATTGCATAGTGAAGGGACAAGGTATCTGCCAAGCTGAGTCCTGGTGCTTGTTCCAAGCTGTGAGCAAGGGCAAAGACCTTCGGTGCATTTGAACCGTAAAGATTTGCTAGGTAATGAGCTTCCTTGCTATCCAAGCCACGTGACACTCCAAGTTGCGCAAAGGCTTCGATTTCTGAGTCCACATTTGCTGGGTTCAATTCCCCACCTGAAACAGGGTAAGTCTTAGAGTTGATCAGTTTAAAGCTACGGTCAAATTCTGCTTTGAGGATGTCAACCACGCGCTCCATAGCTCCTTCAGCCATCTTACGGTAGTCTGTGATTTTACCACCAGCAAGGGTCAAGAGACCATTATCATCACGATCCAAGCTCGAACCACGAGAAACTGCAGATGGGTCCAAATGTTTCTCAGAGGTACTGCTTTCAAGCTTGCTGACAGCAGACTCAACATCTTCACGCGTTTTTTCTTTAGAGAGATAAGATTCAACAGTCGCAATCAAGTTGTTAAAGCTTTCATCACTGATGGTTCCGTTATTTCCTCCATTATAGTCAGAAGCGCTATTGCCTGCGATCAATGGACGAAGACCTGCCCAGCTACTTTCGATATCATCAATGGTGATGTTGGCTTCTGGGAAGCGGTTGTTGACAATACCAAGTAGGTAATCTACATCTTCCTGAGTCACTTTTGGATGTTCCAAATCACCTGTGTAGTCTGTATCGGTTGTACCAAAGTAAGTCTTGTTTTCACGTGGAAGAACAAAGACCATACGGCCGTCACCCAAACCTGTGTCAAAGTAAACTGGCTGTGAAACCTTAATTTTACTTGAATCCACTACCAAGTGAACTCCCTTAGTTGGACGCATTTGTGAGAATTGGGTTCCCTTATTAGACAAATTGCGTACCTTATCACTCCAAGGACCTGTCGTGTTGATAACCAGACGAGCTTTGATTTCAAAGACTTGGTCTGTCAACAAATCACGAGCTACAACACCTGTAATCTTGCCGCTTTCGTCAAAGAGGAAGCCTTCTGCCTTCACGTGGTTAGCAATGAGGGCACCGTCTTGGTTGGCACGTTTGATATTTTCAATCACGAGACGCGCATCGTTGTTACGGAAGTCAAGGTAAACCCCACCTCCTACCAAACCTTCTTTCTTCAAGTTTGGCTGACGTTCCAAGACTTCTTCCTTGCTCAAAACCTTGTTTGCAGCTGGTGTGTTGTTAACTCCTGCCAAAAGGTCGTACAAATCCATGGCTACTTTGAGACGGAAGAGGCTAAAGGTCGCTCCATCTTCATCGTAAACTGGCAAGAGCATTGGGTCCGGTTTTGGAATGTGTGGTGCGATTTGTTGAACTACTGCACGTTCTGAAACCGTATCTGACACCACTTCTACGTCGAATTGTTTGAGGTAACGAAGACCTCCGTGAACCAATTTTGTTGAACGGCTGGATGTTCCTTCTGCGAAGTCCTGCATTTCAATCAAACCAGTATCTAGACCACTAGCTGCTGCCTGTAAAGCTACACCAGCCCCTGTGATTCCTCCACCGATAATCAAGAGGTCCAGGGTACGTTCTTGCATTTTTTGAATTGATAATTCACGTGTTTTCTTTGAAAATTCCATATTTACACACTTTCTAACTAAGTCGCTTTATTCTTCCAGTATTAGTCGTCTATTTCCGCAAAGACTTGAGTTGCTTTTACAGCCTTCTTCCAGCCCTTATAGAGTTGTTCCTTGCGCGATTCGTTCATAGATGGCTCAAAGAGTTCTCCTGTCTCGTTCAAGAGTTTCAACTCATCCAAGTCTTTCCAGTAACCTACTGACAAACCTGCTAAGAAGGCTGCCCCCAAAGCTGTTGTTTCCAAGTTTTTGGCGCGTGCGATATCGATTCCCAAAATGTCAGCTTGGAACTGCATGAGGAAATTGTTCATAGCTGCACCACCGTCTACTTTCAAGACTTGGATAGCTGTCTGCGCATCCACTTGCATGGTGTCGATGATGTCACGCACTTGATAAGCAATAGATTGCAAAGTCGCCTTGATAAAGTCTTCTTTAGTTGTTCCACGAGTTAAGCCAAAGACAGAACCGCGAGCGTTTTGGTTCCAGTATGGAGCACCTAGACCTGTAAAGGCTGGAACGACATAAACTTCATCGTTGTTATGAGAATCACGAGCGTATTTTTCAGACTCTGGTGAATTTTCTACCATGCGAAGACCGTCACGAAGCCACTGAATGGCACTTCCTGCGATGAAGATAGAACCTTCCAAGGCATAGTAAACCTTGCCGTTAATTCCGTAACCAATGGTTGTCAAAAGATTGTTCTCAGACAACTGCATCTCTTCCCCAGTATTCATGATGATGAAAGAACCTGTTCCATAAGTATTTTTAACCATACCAGGTTCAAAGGCCAACTGTCCAAAGAGGGCTGCCTGTTGGTCCCCAGCCATACCTGAGATTGGCACTTGTCCACCGTAGAAATGGAATGGGGCTGTCTTACCGTAGATTTCAGAGTTAGAACGAACTTCTGGCAGCATAGCCTTCGGAATGTTGAGGATTTCCAAAATCTCATCATCCCATTTGAGTTCTTTAATGTTATAAAGCATGGTACGGGCTGCGTTTGAGTAGTCGGTCACGTGAGCCGCACCGTCAGTTAATTTCCAAACCAACCAAGTATCAATCGTACCAAAGAGCAATTCCCCTTTTTCTGCTCGCTCTTGAGCGCCTTCTACATGATCCAAAATCCAACGAACCTTGGTCGCAGAGAAGTAAGCATCGATGATCAAACCAGTCTTTTCATGGAATTTTTCCACATAACCTTGGCTTTTTAGTTGTTCAGCCAGAGGTGCTGTCTGGCGTGATTGCCAAACGATAGCGTTGTAGATAGGGAGCCCTGTTTTCTTATCCCAGACAACAGTTGTTTCACGTTGGTTGGTAATCCCGATTGCTTCGATTTGATTTGGCTTGACACCACTTTCGATGAAAGCTCCCGCAATAACTGACTGGACGGAATTCCAAATTTCATTGGCATTGTGCTCTACCCAACCTGCCTGAGGGAAAATCTGGGTAAACTCTTTTTGACTCGAGCTGACCTTTTCTCCTTTTTTGTTGAAAATAATGGCACGAGAGCTTGTAGTCCCCTGGTCAATGGCCATGATGTATTTTTCTTGTGACATGTGCTGTCCTCCTGATAAAGATCTTGAGGATGTTTCCTCTTTACACTAACTAGTATACAAAATAAAGCGCTTTCTTGTTCATCAACTTTTTTTAATTTTTAAAAAAACGTGAGGAGATTGTGTGAATTTCACAAAAAAGACCTGGAACAACCAAGCCTTTTAAGTGAATAATAACTGACGAATCCCTGCCAAATCTTCCAAATCCAAGTCATTTTTTAAATAATAGACTGGTGTTTGTTCCTTCTTATGAATAGGGTTATTGGTAACCAGCAAATCATAATGCCGAGTACAATCATAGGCTTCAATGGTAATAAAACGATTGTATTCCAAATACCGTTTCAAAATAGCTGCCATCCTTGAAAAGACAAGAAAACCAGATGTCAAATCCAGACCAATCCGCATATGTTGACCACCATTTTCAGCCATATACTCTATCAACTGGAGCCATTCCCAGAGAATTTTCTTATCCAAATCCGTCCCCTGCTGAAAGGCAGATAGAGCATGAAAAATCTCCTCTGCCGTTCCCCTAAAATCATGTTCCATCAACAAATAAGGATGACGATTCTCTAACTGGTACTTGTAGCGGTCCTGTAAGATATAGCCCTTATAGAGATAGACTTGAGCACAAAGCTGACTGAGTTCATAGGTAACGTGATCCTCTGTATAATCCCCCAGCAACTCCTCCTTCTTCATCTCTTGAATCAATTGTGTCAGTAAATCTGCCAACTGCCCTCCAAAACCAAGGATATACTCCATAGTATGAAGAGGAAGAATGCGATGGGATAGGAGGAAAGAGAAGAAAATCATCATCTCCCCATCCTCAGTTCCTAGAGGAAGGTGTAGTCCAGCGAAAAAGGACGGAGCCTTTCGATGCAGACGAAGGTAGAAAATATTGTCAAAATACCCTCGCATTTTTTCTTCTATCACTTGAAACTGACAGGCATTGACCCGAAGACGTTGTTGACTGATATGAGACCAGAGAACCAAGTCCAATTTCTGCCCTGAAGACAAGCTTGCACCGCAGATTTCCTCTAAACTGGCAATCTCCTGTTTTCTCTCTGGTTTCTGCATATGGCTTTCCCATTCCTGACTGGACCAGACCTTGCGGAAAAGACAGAAATAGAAATAGCGAATCTGATGCTCTGGACCTCGCCAACGTCCATTTTGGATGGATAAGTCAAATTCTGACAAAATCTGATTTAAACTAGCCAAGTGACGGCCAAGCGTAGCCTCGCTAATCATCAATTCTTGAGCTAGCTGATGGGCTAAAAACTGTTGGTGGTAGAGAAGATAGACCAAAATCTGGTATTTAACAGCATTCTCCAAAAACAAGCTCCGAATATCTCTTCCCTTGGTAGTTGCACCGATCGATAGACGCAGATTTTCATCTTCTAAGTGAATAGTCAGCTCTAAGCCACTATCCAAAGCCTTGTCATTGAGAAGGGTGACATATTTGGTTAGGGTTGCTTTTGAAAATCCTGTTTCCTCCATTACAGCCTTGACGGTCGTCTGAGACTCTTGTAATAGAAAGGAAAGAATTGAAAATTGGCCGGATTCAGCCTTTTCCATCAAATCTCCTAAATACATTTGTTACCCCTTTCATTTTCTACCTTAAGCATAGCATAAATCTTAGAAATGCTGAAATAATCTGTTTCTCTTTTTATTTTCCTGCTAATTTCCTAGTCCATTATCCTGAAAATCAGCAAACACACGCCTCCCCCTTTGGGCATTTTTATGCTAAAATAGTAGATATGGATAAAATTATTAAAACTATATCAGAAAGCGGAGCCTTTCGTGCTTTTGTCCTTGACAGCACAGAAACCGTCCGCACTGCTCAAGAAAAACACCAAACCCAAGCTAGCTCAACTGTAGCGCTTGGTCGAACTCTTATCGCTAGCCAGATTCTCGCAGCCAATGAAAAAGGAAATACTAAACTAACAGTTAAGGTGCTGGGATCTAGCTCCCTAGGTGCTATCATCACCGTCGCTGATACCAAGGGGAATGTCAAAGGTTACGTTCAAAATCCTGGTGTTGACATCAAAAAGACTGCAACTGGTGAAGTTTTAGTTGGACCTTTTGTCGGCAATGGTCAATTTCTCGTTATCACAGACTACGGTACTGGAAATCCTTACAACTCTATGACTCCCCTCATTTCTGGGGAAATCGGTGAAGACCTTGCCTTTTACCTGACTGAAAGCCAACAAACCCCTTCTGCAGTCGGCCTCAATGTCCTTTTGGACGAAGAAGACAAGGTCAAGGTTGCAGGTGGTTTCCTAGTTCAAGTCTTGCCGGGAGCCAAGGAAGAAGAGATTGCCCGTTTTGAAAAACGCATCCAAGAAATGCCAGCTATCTCAACCCTTCTGGAAAGTGAAGACCATATCGAAGCCCTCCTCAAGGCTATCTACGGTGACGAGGCCTACAAGCTTCTTTCTGAAGAAGAAATCCGTTTCCAATGTGACTGTAGCCATGAGCGCTTTATGAACGCTCTTGCTAGCCTTCCAAGCTCAGACTTGCAGGAAATGAAAGAGGAAGACCACGGGGCAGAAATCACTTGTCAATTCTGCCAAACTACTTACAACTTTGATGAAAACGACCTGGAGGAACTCATTCGTGACAAATCTTAATACACCTTTTATGATTGGCAATGTTGAGATTCCCAATCGTACCGTTTTAGCACCTATGGCTGGCGTGACCAACTCAGCCTTTCGTACTATCGCAAAAGAGCTCGGAGCTGGACTCGTTGTCATGGAAATGGTCTCTGACAAGGGAATCCAATACAACAACGAAAAAACCCTGCACATGCTTCATATCGATGAAGGCGAAAACCCTGTCTCTATCCAACTTTTTGGTAGCGATGAAGACAGCCTAGCACGCGCAGCAGAATTCATCCAAGAAAACACCAAAACCGATATCGTGGATATCAACATGGGCTGCCCAGTTAACAAAATCGTGAAGAACGAAGCTGGCGCTATGTGGCTCAAGGATCCAGACAAGATTTACTCTATCATCAACAAGGTCCAGTCTGTCCTTGATATCCCACTTACTGTTAAGATGCGTACCGGCTGGGCTGACCCATCTCTGGCAGTAGAAAATGCCCTCGCTGCTGAAGCTGCAGGTGTTTCTGCCCTCGCTATGCATGGCCGTACCCGCGAACAAATGTATACAGGTCATGCAGACCTTGAGACCCTTCACAAGGTCGCTCAAGCTTTGACCAAGATTCCATTCATCGCAAACGGTGACATTCGTACGGTCCAAGAAGCCAAACAACGCATCGAAGAAGTTGGTGCTGACGCAGTTATGATTGGCCGCGCAGCCATGGGAAATCCCTACCTCTTTAACCAAATCAACCATTACTTTGAAACAGGAGAAATCCTACCTGATTTGACCTTTGAAGACAAGATGAAAATCGCCTACGAACATTTGAAACGCTTGATTAACCTCAAAGGAGAAAACGTAGCAGTTCGTGAATTCCGTGGACTCGCTCCTCACTACCTCCGTGGAACATCTGGCGCAGCCAAGCTCCGTGGAGCTATTTCACAAGCTAGCACTCTGGCAGAGATTGAGGCTCTCTTGCAGTTGGATAAGGCTTAAAATGGTTCATACTGCTCTACTGGTTATCGATATGCAAAAAGCATTTAATAGCCCTATCTGGGGAGAACGAAATAACCCTCAAGCTGAATATCAAGCACTGAAGGTACTGGCATACTTTCGTAAACACGATCTCCCAGTCTTACATGTTCAACACATATCTGACAATCCCCAGTCGCAATTTCATAACAAACAAAATCAGGAGTTTAAAAGTGGATTTGAACCAGTTGCTTCCGAACCTATCTTTCAAAAAACGGTTAATAGCGCCTTTATTGGAACAAATCTTGAAACATATTTACGAAAAAATCAGATTTGTCATTTAGTCCTTGTTGGTTTGACCCTGCCTCATTGTGTATCTACTACGACACGAATGGCAGCAAATCTTGGTTTTGAAGTCACTTTACTAGCAGATGCCACTGCCAGTTTTACCCTATCTAACAAAAACGGTCAGGCCATCTCTCCTGAGACTGTCCATGAGATTAATCTTCTTTCTCTACAAGATGAATTCGCTCAAATTCTTACTACAGAAGAATTTTTAACCCAAGTACAAGTATAAAATAATCCGTCAACTCTTATTGAGCTGACGGATTTTCATTGATTGTAAATATTCAAATACTGAGGGTTGTTATTGATTCAAAGCAACACTGGAAACCTTACCATCTGCTCCTGTTGTAATTTGGATGACTCTCCCTCCACCGATTTTGGCATTATACTTGCCACCATCAAGAGTATAAGAGTAGCCTCTGATAGAGTAATTTTCTTTCTTTCCATCAGTAGATTCTACTGTAAATTGACCACCTGATGAAACTGTGATAGTTTCGCCATTTGCTCCCTTCCAATTTCCCGCTGCAGCTGAGAAATCACCATCTACCATGGTTAAAACACCCTTGTAGCGTTTATTTTGCTCTGCTTGTTTGTCTTGAAGTTTGCGGTCAGTTGTAGGATCATAGCTTGATTGGTTAGACTGGGTTTGAGGAGCCTGTTGAGTTGAAGGAGTCTGAGCAGGAGTTTGTTGACTAGCCGCCTGTTGATTAGACACCTCTTGACCTTGTCTTTGCTCTGGTGCAGGTGTTGCTGGTGATGATGTTGTAGTTGCTGCAGACTGGTCAGTAGACGCCTTGGCCTTTTCAGATGAAACTGAACTTGAGGACTTCTGAGTCTTGCTTTCTTTGCTAGCAGAAGCTGCTTTAGAACTTGATGATTGGTTTGTCTTAGCAGAACTGCTTGCTTGAGTTGTTTCTTTTTTATTTCCACAAGCTCCTAATAGCAAGGTAGAAGCCAATACAGTTGCTGCCATCAATTTGATATAGGTTTTCTTTTTCATTTTCCTGCTCCTTTGTAATATTTTAGAAATATAAAGAAATCTTTTTGTAATATAATTGTAACATTGAGATTTAAATATGTCAACGATTTATTTAAACTATTTTAAAAATCTCACATAATTTAAACACCTCTACTCCTCCTACTCTTCTATTCGTAATAAAACAGAAAAACAGGAGATTTTCCTGTTAAAAATTTGAATTTGTTTTGTGTAATCGCTTAAAACTTTAAGTACAAAGGAATATAATAACATTGAAATAGAATATAGGAGGTGCATTCTTATGCTAAATAAGTATTATAAGTATCTTCCTTGGTTATTTTTAGTAGCGATTGGCTCTTATAAATCCGCAACTCACTATGGCAAAACTTCATTTGATGTCTTCTATATGACTACAATCTTTTTGATTGTCTGTATCGCCTTGTTATTTTTACATGAGAACTATCTCAAGTATCGATACAAAGCCTTCTTTACTCACATGTTGAGCAATTCTAAGAAAGATAGCCATCCCTAAAAACACTCGCAACACAAAATCATCTCATTATGGTACATAAAGAGGTCGGGAACTTTGTCCCGACCTCGTTTTTATGCAATATCAAATTTTAACTGGCCTGCTTTAACACCAATCTTAAGTGTGTTGCCTGCCACCAAATCTCCCTTAAGAAGAAGTTCTGCCAACTTGTCCTCCACTTCTGTTTGCAATGTTCTGCGAAGTGGACGAGCTCCCATCTCTGGGTCATATCCTTGATTTGCCAATAATTTCAGTGCGGAAGCTTGTAATTTCAAGTCAATACCTTTTTCAGCCAAACTTGCCACTAAAGGTTTGACCATAATCTTCACCACTTCCTGCATATGGTCGCTAGACAGGCTATGGAAGACCACCTTTTCATCAATACGGTTAATAAACTCAGGTCTATAAGCTTTTTTCAGCTCTTCAAACATGCGTTTTTCCATATTTTCTTGGTCAAAACGAATGTCCTTAGCCCCGAATCCGACAGTCTTGTCATCACGAAGGGCTGTCGCACCAAGATTTGACGTCATGATGATAATGGTATTTGAAAAGTCAACCTTGCGGCCCTTGCTATCGGTCAAGACACCGTCATCCAAGACCTGCAAAAGAACATTAAAGATGTCTGGATGGGCCTTCTCTACCTCGTCAAATAGGAGAACGGAATAGGGTTTGTTGCGAACCTTCTCGGTCAACTCCCCACCTTCTTCATAGCCCACATAGCCTGGAGGAGCTCCGTTGAGACGACTGGCTGCAAATTTCTCCATATACTCACTCATATCAAAGCGGATAAGAGCTGATTCGTCGTCAAAAAGAACTTCTGCCAGAGCCTTGGCTAATTCAGTTTTTCCGACACCCGTAGGCCCTAGGAACATAAAGGAGCCAATCGGACGCTTGTGACTGCGAATCCCTGACTGATTGCGGCGAATGGCACGGCTAATGCTTGAAACTGCTTGATCTTGACCGATGACACGTTTATGCAATTCAGCTTCCAAGTTTAAGTATTTCTTAGCATCCGTTTGAGTCAGTTTTTGAACTGGAATACCTGATAAGCGACTCAAGGTGGTCAAAATATCAGACTCTGTCACCAAGTCTTTATAGACAGGTACTTGCTCTTCTTTTGCGATTAGCTGGGCTGCCTGTTTCCACTTACCATCCATCAAGGCCTTGTCAGCTGGACTTAAGCCAGAATCGTCTGCTTTTACATGCTTAGACTTATTTTGCACCGTTGCTGCCGCTTCATCTAAGAGATCGATAGCAGAGTCTGGCAAATGGCGACTAGTCAAGTAACGATGAGCCATCTTAACAGCTGTTTCAACTGCTTCATCTGTGATTTGCACACGGTGATGTTTCTCATAAGTCGCCTTCAAGCCTTGTAAAATGGTCATGCTGTCGGCCACACTTGGCTCTTCAATCGTTACTTTAGCGAATCGACGAGAAAGGGCCGCATCTTTTTCAATGTGTTTTTGGTACTCTTCCTGAGTTGTCGCACCAACCGTTCTCAAAGTTCCACGCGCCAAGGCTGGCTTCAAGATATTGGCCGCATCCAGAGTTGAGTCAATTCCACTCCCAGAACCCATGATGGTATGAAGTTCATCGATAAAGAGAATGACTTGGCCATCTTCTTCAATATCCTTGATGATATTGTTCATGCGTTCTTCAAAGTCACCACGGAAGCGTGTCCCTGCCACGACATTCATCAAATCAAGCTCTAACACGCGCATCTTAGCCATTTCCGCAGGCACGTCACCACTAGCAATACGCTGGGCAAGACCAAGTGCCAGAGCAGTTTTTCCGACACCTGCATCCCCAACCAAGACAGGATTGTTCTTGGTCTTTCGACTCAAGATTTGAATCATACGTGAGATTTCCTTATCCCGACCGATGACTGGTTCTAACTTGCCAGAACGCGCTTGCTCTGTCAAATCATGCGTATAGTCCTCGAGACCACCACTCGGAGTCTGGGGCATCCCCATCATATTAGCCATAGAATTTTGCTTGTCAGCCACTGTACGATGGCGTTGACGTAGAGCCTTGAGGTCTTCACGAGTCCAGCCTGCACGTTCTTCTAGATTTCGACGTAGGGCAGCAATCTTGACCTGATCTTTCTTATCTTCATAAGAAAAACCAGCTCTCTCCAAGATACGAGTAGCCAAGGCATTGCCATCATGCAAGATCGCATAGAGGACGTGCTCCGTCCCTAGCACCTTAGCATGGACCACTGACGCTACATACTCTGCTTCGTCAAAAAGAACCTGCAAACGATGGGAGAACGGCAATTCCGTAAAGGTTTCATCCTGGCTATAGTCCGTTTCAGTCAGTTCCAAAGCTACTTCTTCTAAACGGTCCATCTCATATGGATAATCATTTAAAGTTGCCCCTGCCACACTATAACTGTGATTGGACATGGCAATCAACAAGTGCCAAGACTCTAGGTAACGAGCTCCAAAATGGCCAGCCACCATGTAGGCACTTTCGATACATTCATTCAATGCTTTTGAATAGTTCATCTTACTTCCCTTTTCTATCTACCTCTTGTATGACCTGTCGTAGCATGTTTGCACGAACAACTGGAGCTTCTTCTCCTAGAACTCGATCCAAAGCTACTGCTACCAGCAAATTCATCTCCTGCTTGGTCATCAATTCCTGCTCAACCAAAAGCTGTAGAATATCCTCATAAATTTCTTGACTGACCCGCTCGCCAATCGAATAAAGTAGCTCTCGGAGCATTTCATGATGACTAGAAAACTCAATCCGTCCTATACGAATGTAGCCTCCGCCACCACGCTTACTTTCAACCAAGTAGCCTCTACTTTCCGTAAAGCGTGTCTTGATCACATAGTTAATCTGACTAGGAACAACCTGAAAAGTATCTGCCAACTGACTCCGTTGCAACTCCACAATTCCAGATTGATCTAAAATCGCCTTGATGTAGGCCTCAATATGATCCGATGTATTTTTAAATCTCATTACAAACCCACCTCTCTCTTTAAACCTTGACTATCTTTGACTATTATACCGAAATTTTCTCATTTTTAAAAGAAAAAGGGCGCTGGTAAAGGATAATCTTCACCAACTCCCTATTTTTCTACTTATCTAAGCCTAATTCTGCCAAAATTTGACGTTTGTAGGCAATCTTTTGAACTTCCTTGTCCTCATCTTCAGACCAATCTAGTTTAATTTCTGAAACAATCTGCCCAGGGCGATTTTTCAAGATATAGATGCGGTCGCTGAGATTGAGGGCCTCCTCGATACTATGAGTAATAATCAATGTTGTCAGGTGCAACTGCTTGTGAATTTCAAGGTACCAAGCGTGGAGTTCCATCTTGGTCATCTCATCCAAGGCACTAAAGGCTTCATCTAAGAGAAAGAGCTTGTGCCCGAAAAGATAGGTCCTGAGTAAGGCTACACGCTGGCGCATCCCTCCACTGAGTTCATGAGGGTATTTATCTCTTACAGCTGTCAACTGAAATGTCGCAAGAATTTCATCTGCGCGAGCAATGGCTTCCGCCTTATCCACTTTTTGAATCAAGAGGGGCAGAATGATATTACCAAGCACCGTCTTGTGCTCCAAGAGCAGATCCTTTTGCAACATATAACTCACGCGCCCCTTGGGATTTTCTTCACCATCAAGGACAATTCTCCCTGACTGAACTTCTAAAATCCCAGCGATCAGATTAAAGAGTGTGGTCTTTCCTACACCACTTGGGCCTAAGATAGAAACCACTTCACCTGAGGTGACTTTCAGATTGATGTCCTCTAAAATCCTCTCTTCGCCATAAGCATAACTGACGTGTTCTAGTCTTATTTCTGTCATTATTTCACAAATTCGTTGGTGAAGCCTTTGTCTGTCAAATCTTCTTTAAGGATACCATTTTCTTTATCCCATTTGTAGAAGGCATTCCAGCGAGCTGCATCAAATTGACCCCATTTTTCCTTGTCGCTTGCGTATTCTTTTGACAAGTATTTTTGAGATTCGATGACAAAGTCACGTTTTTCCTTGAGTTCAGGTGCATTCTTAATGAGGATATCAGCTGCTTCTTCTGGATGCTCCATAGCGTATTGGTAGCCTTTTTTGATAGCTTGGATAACTTTGCGAGCTTCTTCTTTGTTGTCTTTCAAATAGTCGTTGTTGGCGATGATAACTGGTGAGTAGTAGTCAAATTCTTTAACGTAGTCTTTCAAGTACATGAAATTAGCATCTACACCTTGAGATTTGGCAAGGATACCATCCCAACCGTAGTAGATCCAAGCAGTGTCAAATACTCCATTGGCAATCGGTGTGATAGAGTTTGAATCGTTGTTTGGTACTTTTTCGACTTTATCAAAGTCCCCACCTTGTGACTCTACCAATGTTTTCAACATAGCAAGTTCAGTTGGGTCATTCCAAGTTCCGTATTTCTTACCAACCAAGTCCTTTGGACTGCTTACATTATCAGATTTACGAGAGATGATTCCTGATGTATTGTGTTCTACGATAGCTGCAACGGCAGTAATTCCTGCACCTTTTTCCAATTTTTTAGCCATGTAGTCTTGGAAATACACTGCAAATGGTGCCTTACCATTGATAACCAAATCAGAAGAACTTTCTTCTGGTGGCAATTTCAAATCAACATCCACTCCAGCTTCTTTGAAATAACCTTTTTCCTTGGCCACATAAAGCCCTGTGTGGTTGGTATTTGGTGTCCAGTCTAGGATAAAGTCAATCTTCTTGAGTTCTACCTCTTTGTTATCCTTAGAAGCAGTTCCTTGGCCACAGGCCACAAGCACAACAGCTACAAGAGCTGTCACAAGCGTTAAAAACACTTTCCATGTTTTTTTCATTTTGATTTCCTCTTTTCTTTTTCAGAAACATTCTAATTCTACGAACGTTTCCATTTAATAACATATTTTTCACTGACATCGACCAATTTCATACCAAGAAGGCTGATAATCGATACCAGAATAATAATAGCAAACATAGTATCATACTGAAACAGTTTCTTGGACTGAATCATGTAGACACCTAGTCCTTCAAAGCCTCCCAACCACTCAGATACCACTGTTGTGATAAAAGCGTAGGAGACACTGACCCTCAGACCTGCATAAAAGTAAGGCAGGCTGACTGGAATTTTAAAATGCCATAGGATTTGCCAAGGCTTGGCCCACATCAGACTAAACAAGGTCAGCATATCCTTGTCACAATGCCTAAAACCGTCCAAAATACTGACGATGATAGGGAAGGTGGTCGTCAAGATAATCAAGACAATCTTGGGCAAAATCCCATAACCGAGCCACAAGATCAGAATAGGGGCTATGGCAATAGTCGGGATAGTCTGAACAACCACCATCATAGGGTAAATCAGGTCATTGAGCCAAGTCAAACTATCCATAAGTACAGCCATGAGACAGGCAATCAAGACTCCCAAAATCAGTCCCAATAAAGCCACTCTCAAGGTGGCCCAGCTATGGTGCCAGAGAAATTCTCTATCACGAACAAAGGCCTGGAGAATTTCAAGAGGTGTCGGCAGGATAAACTTGGGGAGAAGTTTAAGAAAACCTGCTAACTGCCAGATTGACAAGACTCCCAGAAAGCCCAATAGACTAATGTGTCGTCTCAGTATACTTTTCAAGTTTCTCATCAATACTTAAAATCTCTCCTACATTTATTTTGACATTGGCAAAGACATTATCTGCCTCCTGCCCTGCCACCTCTAGCGCTTCTTTGAGAATGCGCATAAGCTCATCAAACTCCCCTCCTTCCAAGACCGTTTCAAATGGTGTCACCACCATGGTCACTTCTTGAGCTTGCAGATAAGCAATGACCTGATCGATAACAGCTATCCGATCAATCCCCTGTGTTAGGGGTAAAACTTGCAAGGCAATGCTTGCTTTCATAAAAACCTCCTCTTCTCGTTTTCCTTTGACAAAAAGAAAAACCTTTACCATATATGGAAAAGGTCAAGAATAGACTAAGTATCGTTCCCTACGCTGGTATTACCCAGATCAGGTGCGGTCGAAGCTTAACGCTTCCTCTCAGACTGTACACAGACTCCCATATATTATATGGACATATGATAGCGCAAAATAAAAAAAATGTCAAGGAAACTGCTTACAGAAAAGAGCAGGAAAATTTCCTACTCCCATTTTCTATACTCGTTCTCCATCACTGTTTACTCTGTAGCCATCCACCGTCGTATTAACAGCTAAGGCACCTGAAGAGTAAGAATAATACCACTTACCAGAAACTTGATACCATCCTGTTTTCATTGCCCCTGAACTATCTAGATAATACCACGAGCCATTCTCCTTTAACCATCCTGTCTGCATTTCACCAGATGATTTCAAATAATACCAGCTAGAACCGTCTTTCAACCAGCCCGTTGATTTAGAACCATTTGATTTGAAATGATACCAACTACCATTTATTTTCTTCCAACCAACAGTCAGAACATCATTGGAACTACCTTCTGTTTGATTCTGCGATGACACAACCTCCTCTAACTGAATATAGCGACGACTTCCACTATAAGATATATAACTCAACCACTTATACCCATCTTTTTCAAGTACCTGATCATAATGAACACTCTCACCTGGAGAATAATATGCAATTGAAGTTGCACTAACTAAAGGTTGATTTTTTATAGCTGCCTTATTCTTAAAATAATGAGTTCCTCCTGTCGAAGAAGGTTGACTATTGAATACTTTGCCACTACTTACTACATTACCCCCAGCCAAATCTTTAAAATGAATAAATCCTGTCATCGTATTTGCTTTTATAATTCGTTTATTATAGGATCCTGTATAACCATAGTTGTATTCCTCAATTTCTATATTATCCCCCATTACATTTGAAACCCAGGCAACATGACCATATCCTCCTGCAGTAGACCAAGCAATAGATCCAATCGTTGGTACACTATCTACACGATAGCCTTCACGACGAGCACGATACCCCCATTCATTCGCATTTCCATAAGCTCCTGGAATCTCAAAACCATTGACACTACTCAAGCGAAAGGCTGCAAATGAAGTACACTGACGAGAGTACATGCGCCACTTATCAATTTCCTGACTCCCATTTTTATAGTAAGTAGGATAATCATCCCCACGCGCAATCGATCCATTTCCTCCAGAATAGGAATAGGCATATACACTATCACTCGCTACTAGCATCAATCCTACTGCTAAAAAAGGAACAACCTTTTTAACTGATTTTCTCAAAGAAAATCCTGTCTCTGTTACTTTGAATGGTAAAACTTTCATTCTTCCTCCTTGAAAAATAATATAAATCGAAGATTACCTTCACTTAAACTATTCGGAGAAAAAAGAAAAAGTGAGAAAATTTCTCACTTTAGTCCAGATAATGAATCAAATTCTTTTCGGTAAGGATATCTGAGTAAGTAAAGGATTCAACGTAAACATTAGCTTGTTTATCTCCTTCAACATTTCCAAATTCAACGATAAATAGGGATGGATAAACCTCAATTAGCTTACCCAATCTATTTTTTTGGCGCTTACGTCCATTTTCCAAAGTCATTTCAATTACATGACCCTCATGTGCCTTGATTTCTTCTTTGATTTTTTTCATCTTAGCTACATCTGTAAATGCATCTGTCATCTTATTTCCTCCCTTTTTGAAATACTTGAAAATTTATTGTATTCTTTTTGAAAAATTAATTCCACTGTTCCACGAGCTCCACTACGGTTTTTCTCAATAATAACTTCTACCTTATTATTTGGTATGCCTTCCTCTTCTTCACCACCACGCTCATAGTAGTCGTCGCGATAAAGAAAGGCTACGATATCAGCATCCTGCTCAATAGACCCAGATTCACGAATATCAGACAAGACCGGTCTCTTATCCTGACGTTGTTCTACACCACGAGACAACTGACTCAGAGCAATTACTGGAACCTTCAGTTCCTTGGCTAGGATTTTCAACTGACGTGAAATTTCTGAAACCTCTTGTTGACGATTTTCCCGACCAGTTCCCGTGATAAGCTGCAAATAGTCTATTAAAATCAAACCAAGATTTCCAGTTTCTTGAGCCAGTTTACGAGAACGAGAACGAATCTCTGTAATCCGAATCCCTGGCGTATCATCAATATAGATACTTGCATTAGCTAGATTCCCTTGAGCAATGGTATATTTTTGCCACTCCTCATCAGTCAATTGACCCGTACGGATAGAATGCGACTCTACCAACCCTTCTGCCGCAAGCATACGGTCTACTAGACTCTCCGCACCCATTTCGAGCGAAAAGATAGCAACCGTTTTGTCCAACTTAGTCCCAATGTTCTGAGCAATATTCAAGGCAAAAGCTGTCTTACCAACCGCTGGACGGGCTGCTAAGATAATCAACTCCTCTTCATGCAGACCAGTCGTTATATGATCCAAGTCACGATAACCTGTCGCAATCCCTGTAATATCGGTCGTTTGTTGCGAGCGAGCTTCCAGATTTCCAAAATTGATATTCAACACATCTCGAATGTTCTTAAATCCACTTCGATTAGCATTTTCACTGACATCAATCAGGCCTTTTTCTGCCTGAGCAATGATTTCATCAGCTGGTTGCGAAGCCTCGTAAGCTTGATTGACAGACTCTGTCAACTTGGAGATTAATCGACGTAGCATGGCCTTCTCTGCAACAATCTTAGCATAATACTCCGCATTAGCAGAAGTTGGCACAGAATTGACAATCTCAACCAAGTAAGACAGGCCACCAATATTCTGTAAATCACCTTGATTATCAAGAATGGTACGAACCGTTGTTGCATCTATAGCATCGCCACGATCGGATAAATCGACCATAGCTTGGAAAATCAAACGATGGGCATACTTAAAAAAGTCCCGAGACTCAATATATTCTCGCACAAAAACAAGCTTACTCTCGTCAATAAAGATAGCCCCTAAAACGGATTGCTCAGCTAAGATATCTTGAGGTTGTACTCGTAACTCTTCTACTTCTGCCATCAGACTTCCCTTTCTTTTACAATCTTGTCAAGAAAGTGTAAATTTATCCTTCTTTCACACGAAGATTGATTACACTTGTGATATCTTGATAGATTTTCACTGGCACATCGATCAAACCAACTGCTCGAATCGGAGCTTGTACTTGGATATGACGTTTATCAATCCTAATTCCAAATTGCTTTTGCAATTCTTCTGCAATCTTCTTATTGGTAATTGAACCAAAAGTACGGCCATCTGGACCAACTTTTTCAACAAATTCTACAATAGTTTCTTCTGCTTCAAGTTGGGCTTTAATTGCTTTTGCTTCTGCAATCATCTCAGCATGAGCTTTTTCTTCAGATTTTTGTTTACCACGAAGCTCACCTACCGCTTGAGCAGTCGCTTCTTTGGCTAGGTTCTTTTTGATAAGAAAGTTTTGTGCATACCCTGTTGGTACTTCCTTAATTTCGCCTTTTTTACCTTTTCCTTTGACATCTGCTAAAAAGATTACTTTCATTCTTCTTTCTCCTTTTCCTTTATTTCATTTAATACAATTTCTGTCAGTTTTTCACCTGCTTCTGACAAGGTTGAATCCTTAATTTGAGCTGCTGCCAAATTAAAGTGGCCTCCACCTCCCAGCTCTTCCATAATCCGTTGTACATTCAGCTTACTACGACTGCGAGCTGAGATAGAGATAAATCCTTGTGTATTCTTCGCAAGAACAAAACTCGCTTCAATACCTGACATAGCCAACATGGCATCTGCTGCCTTACTAATAACAACCGTATCATAGCATTTCGAGTCCTTAGCCTCTGCTATCAATACATCTGAACCTAATTTACGCCCCTGTAAAATCAGTTCATTGACCTCACGATATTCTTCAAAATCTGTCGCAGCGATTTCTTGGATAGCAATACTATCACTTCCTCTCGTTCTGAGATAGCTAGCAACATCAAATGTCCGACTAGTCACTCGTGAGGTGAAATTTTTAGTATCCAACATCATACCAGCCATTAAAACACTTGCTTGCATACGACTCAAACGATTTTTCTTAGAATTCTGGAACTGAATCAATTCCGTTACCAACTCACTGGCACTACTTGCACCACTTTCGATATAAGTAATAACCGCATTATCTGGAAAATCCTGATCCCGTCTGTGGTGGTCGATAACGATGGTTTGGGTAAATAAATCATAAAAATCTTTTGATAAAGTTAAAGCTGTCTTTGAATGGTCTACAAGAATCAACAAAGAACGATTGGTCACCATGCCCATTGCATCCTTAACAGACAACAACTTCGTAACTCCTTCTTTTTCTAAAAATGAAACCGCTCGTTCAATATCTGGAGACATCTGATTTTCATCATAAAGAGCATAACTATTTTCTGTTACATTACTAGCAAATAACTGCATACCTACAGCAGAACCCAAAGCATCCATATCAAGGTTTTTGTGACCAACTACAAAAACCTGATCCACACTTCGAATCTTATCTGAAATAGCTGTCATCATAGCACGCGTACGTGTCCTTGTACGCTTGATTGACGCCGCAGATCCACCACCAAAATAAACGGGATTTTTCGTTTCGTCATTCTCCTTGACAACCACCTGGTCGCCACCACGCACTTCAGCCAAGTTCAAATTGAGCAAAGCAACTTTTCCTATCTCATCATGATTTCCATCACCATAAGAAAATCCCATACTTAAGGTCAAGGGCAACTGTCTCTGTTTCGACTCTTCTCTAAAAGCATCAATAACAGAAAATTTATCATTCATCAATCCCTCAAGCACCGTGTAGTCCGTAAATAGATAAAAGCGATCCATACTTACTCGACGGGAGAACATGGCATGCTTCCCAGCAAATTCTGAAACAAAATTGGCTACAAAACTATTGATATGACTGATATCAGACTCCGATGTTTCATCTTCTAAGTCATCATAGTTGTCAACGGAAACGATCCCAATCACAGGTCGACTCGTTACTAACTCAACAGTCGCTTCGTATTCTCCAGACACATCAAAGAAGTAAAGAACTCCAGACACCTTGTCCATATGAACCGAATAGCGGGTCTCACCTAAGGTAGCATAAGAACCTGGATTTCCTACCGATGCCTTGATAATTGTTTGAATTAATGCTACATCAATCTCGCCCACTTCATTAGTCAAAATCAATTCAGCATAAGGATTAAACCATTCAACTTCACCTGACGACAAGTCTAATTTAATAACTCCGACAGGCATCTGTTCTAACAAGGTTGTCAAACTTTCTTCAGCTTGGTGGTTTACATACTGGATTTGTTCTACTTCACTCCTTGAGTAGTAGTCTCTCTGATGGATGAATAGTAAAATATATGAACCCAAAATAAGTAGCAAAAGAAATAGCGTTACCAGTGTATTCGTTACAAAAACAAGTTGCACAGATAGCACTCCGAACGCCACTATTCCTAATATTAAGGGGAAAATAGGACTTACATAAAATTTTTTCATTCCAAACCTCTTGGCACCCATTATACCATAATAACCACCAAAAAGCGACTTTTTAAAAGTGTAATCAGTAATTCTATCAATTATAAGAAAAAGGAGGTTTACAATTCAGTAAACCTTCCTTTACACATATTGAAATTAAGATTCTTTAACTTCTAACAAGCCAATCTCGCCATCCTCACGACGATAAATCACATTGGTTGTCTGATCTTCAACATCCACATAGATAAAGAAATCATGTCCCAACAAATCCATCTGTAGAATAGCTTCTTCCAAATCCATTGGTTTTAAATCAATTTGTTTTGAACGAACAACTCTAGACTGGACAACATTTGGATCTTCCACCAAAGCATCTGTAAATAATTGACTAGTTGCTACCTTATTTTTATTTTTACGCTCGATTTTTGTTTTATTTTTACGAATCTGACGTTCAATTTTATCAGTTACAAGGTCAATTGAACCATACATATCTTGAGACACATCTTCTGCACGAAGAGTAATAGAGCCAAGCGGAATCGTTACTTCCACTTTAGCAGTTTTTTCACGATACACCTTCAAGTTAACTCGAGCATCCAACTCTTGTTCAGCTTGAAAATACTTTTCGATCTTTTCGAGTTTAGAAACTACATAATCACGAATTGCTTCTGTTACTTCTAGGTTTTCACCACGGATACTATATTTAATCATATGAGTACCTTCTTTCTAAACATTTTTGTTTTTCTGATTTCATTATAACGCTTTCATTTTATTTTTGCAAATTTTTTCCTCATCTTACAAGGGAAAATGTTTTCACATCCTCAGCACCCGCTTCTTCCAGCAGTCTCTTCACACGATTTATAGTTGTTCCAGTAGTATAGATATCATCTATAAGTAGGATTTTTTTAGGAATAGTGACTCCACTTTTGACAAAGAAAGGAAGTTCTGTTGCCAAGCGTTCTGAACGATTTTTGGAAGAACTGGCCCGCTCTTCTCTCTTCTCTAGTAAGTCTTGAAAAGAGAACCCTGCTGCTTCAACTAAACCTTCAACCTGATTAAATCCCCTCTCGAGCAATCTTTCAGGACTTAGGGGAATGACGACAAATTGATACTCTTTGTTCTTTTTTAACTCCTCACTTAAAACTGAAGCAAAAACTTTTCTTAAAAGGAAGTCTCCATCAAACTTATACCGACTGAAAAAATCCTTCATAGCTTGATTGTAAGTAAAAATCGCTCTATGACTGACCTCAACTCCTTCTTTACACCAAAATTGACAATCTTGACACTTCGTTGACAAACCTGTTTTCATACAGTTGGGACAGTACTCTTCTCCAATCCTCTCAAAAGTAGAGTCACAGTCTGAACAAAGACAAGAGTCATCATTTTTCAGAAGTAAGAGACTACTAAAAGTTAAAACGGCCTTCATAGTCTGCCCACACAATAAGCACTTCATAGCCCCGCCTCCTTATTCATCTGCTGAATTTCCTTAATTGCCTTCTTGATTGAAGTATTTAACCCATCATGGAAAAAAAGCAAATCTCCTGTCGGTCTGTCCATACTCCGACCGACACGGCCTCCAATCTGTATTAAACTAGACTTGGTAAACAGACGATGATTGGCCTCTACTACGAAAACATCCACACAAGGAAAGGTAACTCCACGCTCCAATATTGTCGTACTGATAAGTATTGTCAGTTCTCCATCTCGAAAAGCTTGCACCTGCTCTAATCGATCTTCCGTAACTGAAGACACAAAACCAATTTTCTCATGCGGAAATTCCTTCTGTAAGACTTCTTTTAATTGCTCCCCTTTCTTAATTTCTGAAGCAAAAATGAGTAACGGATAAGCTGTCTTTCTCTGATTCTTAATATAAGTCTTTAACTTTGGTGATAACCGACTTTTCTCTAAACAGTGATTAAAATCTGATAACCAGACAGGTTTAGGAATAATCAAAGGATTCCCATGGAATCGTCTAGGTAAGCTCAGTCTTTTTAATTCTCCTAAACGAACCTTCCTATCTAACTCATCTGTCGAAGTCGCTGTTAAAAAGATTCTCAGCCCATTCTCCTTTACACTATTCTTGACAGCATGGTAAAGCGTGGGATTGTCAACATAAGGAAAGGCATCTACTTCATCCACTATCAGCAAATCAAAAGCTTGATAAAACTTCAATAACTGATGGGTCGTCGCAACAACTAGTGGTGTTCGAAAATACGGCTCTGATTCTCCGTGTAGTAAAGATATCTCGCAAGCAAAATCATCTTGCAGGCGCTTGTACAGCTCCAAACAAACATCTATGCGAGGACTGGCCAAACACACTGCACCACCCCTATTAATCACCTTAGCTACAACTTGATAAATCATTTCTGTCTTTCCAGCCCCTGTCACCGCATGAACTAAAGTTGGCTCCTGCTTGTCTACTGCTTGAATCAGTCCCTCTGACACCTTCTCTTGAAAAGGAGTTAATTGACCACGCCATTTAAGAACATCTTGCTTCGGAAAATCCTCCTGCGGAAAATAGTATAAAGCTTGGTCACTCCTGACTCGCTTCATCAGCAAGCACTCTCGACAATAATAAGCACCGATGGGCAAATACCATTCCTCTAGAATAATACTATTACAACGTTGACAGAAAAGTTTCCCCTTCTCCTTTCTCATTGCGGGAAGCTTCTCCGCCAACTGACGCTCCTCTTCTGTTAATTCATTCTCAGTAAACAAACGACCGAGATAGTTTGGATTTACTTTCATACTTCTTTATTCGTAAAAACCTAGCACTTTAGATGATTTTTTAGTACAATTAAATCATGGAATTTAAAACAATTAAAGAGGACGGACAAGTCCAAGAAGAAATCAAAAAATCCCGCTTTATCTGCCATGCCAAGCGTGTTTATAGCGAAGAAGAGGCTCGTGACTTCATTACCACCATCAAAAAAGAACACTACAAAGCGACGCATAACTGCTCTGCTTTTATTATTGGAGAACGTAGTGAAATCAAACGTACAAGTGATGATGGTGAGCCCAGTGGGACTGCTGGCGTTCCCATGCTTGGGGTACTAGAAAATCACAATCTTACTAATGTCTGTGTGGTAGTGACACGCTACTTTGGTGGCATTAAACTAGGCGCTGGAGGATTGATTCGTGCTTACGCTGGCAGTGTTGCCTTAGCCGTCAAAGAAATTGGCATCATTGAAATAAAAGAACAAGCTGGCATTGCTATTCAAATGTCTTACGCTCAGTATCAAGAGTACAGTAACTTCCTTAAGGAACATAATCTCATGGAACTGGATACAAACTTTACAGATCAAGTCGATACGATGATTTATGTTAATAAAGAAGAAAAAGAAAATATTAAAGCTGCACTGGTAGAGTTTTTTAATGGAAAAGTTACCTTAACTGATCAAGGTTTACGAGAAGTTGAAGTTCCTGTAAACTTAGTGTAAATAAAGGAGAGAAATATGGCATTTGGAAAGTTCATTCAAGGACTCGCTGGTAACTTTAGCGAGCAAAACAAAGAAACTCTTATCAAAGAATATGGACAATATTTACTAGAAAACGAAGAAATTCAAAGTGGATATAAACTTATTCGTGACTCAATTATATTTACCAATATACGTATTATCTTTACAGATAAACAAGGCGCTACTGGTCGTAAGATGTCTATTAAATCAATCTTTTTGATGAACATTGTTAACGTTGAAATGGAAACTGCGGGAGCAGGTATAGATGATAGTGAAATTACTATTACTTATTTAGAAAATATCTTTCTAAAAGCACATAATGAACATTTTAGTGTTCACAAATTTGAATTCCCTAAGAAAACGGATAGCGTTCTCCTTTACACCTATTTACTAGAATTAGCCTATCACAATCACTTGAAAATCAATTGCTTAGACCTATGATATAAAAAAATCCTATCACTTCGATAGGATTTCTATATTTTACAAATGGTATAGATAGCGTTATACTAGAAATATCTTATACAAAGAGGTATTCATATGTCTATTTATAACAACATTACTGAACTAATCGGTCAAACTCCGATTGTTAAACTCAACAACATTGTGCCAGAAGGGGCTGCAGATGTCTATGTAAAACTTGAAGCATTTAACCCTGGTTCTTCTGTAAAAGACCGTATTGCTCTTAGCATGATTGAAAAAGCTGAACAAGACGGTATTCTGAAACCTGGTTCTACTATTGTTGAAGCAACAAGTGGAAACACTGGTATTGGACTTTCATGGGTAGGGGCTGCTAAAGGGTATAAAGTTGTTATCGTTATGCCTGAAACTATGAGTGTGGAACGACGTAAGATTATCCAAGCCTATGGTGCTGAACTCGTCCTTACTCCTGGTAGCGAAGGAATGAAAGGTGCTATTGCTAAGGCTCAAGAAATCGCTGCTGAACGTGATGGTTTCCTTCCTCTTCAATTTGACAACCCAGCTAATCCAGAAGTACACGAAAGAACAACAGGAGCTGAGATACTAGCTGCTTTCGGTAAAGATGGATTAGATGCCTTTGTTGCTGGAGTTGGTACCGGTGGAACGATTTCTGGTGTTTCTCATGCACTCAAATCAGCAAATTCTAACATTCAAGTTTTTGCAGTAGAGGCAGACGAATCTGCTATTCTATCTGGTGAAAAACCTGGACCACACAAAATTCAAGGTATCTCAGCTGGATTTATTCCTGATACACTGGATACAAAGGCTTATGATGGTATCGTTCGTGTAACGTCAGACGATGCTCTAGCACTCGGCCGTGAAATTGGTGGAAAAGAAGGTTTCCTTGTAGGGATTTCTTCAGCTGCGGCTATCTACGGAGCCATCGAGATTGCCAAAAAATTAGGTACAGGTAAAAAAGTCCTTGCTCTAGCACCAGATAACGGTGAACGTTATCTCTCTACAGCACTCTATGAATTTGAAGTTTAGTCTCCTAAATACAATTGGCCCTTATTATAGGGCTTTTTATTTTTACCTTGAAAATAGGAAGCTCTCCCTATAGGGATCGACTGCATAGAAAAAAGGAAGCAAATTTACTTCCTTTCTATAATTAGTTATTCAAGGCTGCTGCCATTGTAGCTGCAACTTCAGCTTCAAAGTCGTTTGCAGCTTTTTCGATTCCTTCACCAACTTCAAAGCGAGCGAACTCAACTACTGAAGCGTTAACTGATTCAAGATATGCTTCAACTGTCTTGCTATCATCCATGATGTAAACTTGTGCAAGAAGTGTGTAAGCTTGGTCAACTTTAGTGTTGTCAAGCATGAAGCGATCCATTTTACCTGGGATAATTTTGTCCCAGATTTTTTCTGGTTTGCCTTCTGCAACCAACTCAGCTTTGATATCAGCTTCAGCTTGAGCAATCACTTCATCAGTCAATTGAGATTTTGATCCATACTTCAAGTGTGGTAGAGCTGGTTTGTTAACCATTGCACGGCTTTCGTTATCTTGGTCGATAACGTGGTTCAATTGTGCCAACTCATCTTTAACGAATTGTTCATCCAATTCTTTGTAAGAAAGAACTGTTGGTTTCATCGCTGCGATGTGCATTGACAATTGTTTAGCAAGTGCTTCGTCTCCACCTTCAACAACTGAAATAACACCGATACGTCCACCGTTATGTTGGTAAGCACCAAAGTGTTGTGCGTCTGTTTTTTCAATCAATGCAAAGCGACGGAATGAGATTTTTTCTCCGATAGTTGCTGTTGCAGATACGTATGCAGCTTCAAGGGTTTCACCTGAAGGCATTGTCAAAGCAAGAGCTTCTTCATTGTTAGCAGGTTTTCCTTCAGCAATAACTTTAGCTGTGGTATTTACCAATTCAACGAATTGAGCGTTTTTCGCAACGAAGTCAGTTTCAGCGTTTACTTCAATAACTGCTGCAACATTACCGTTAACGTAAACACCAGTCAAACCTTCTGCAGCAACACGGTCAGCCTTCTTAGCTGCCTTAGCCATACCTTTTTCACGAAGCAATTCAATCGCTTTTTCGATGTCACCGTCTGTTTCTACAAGCGCTTTTTTAGCGTCCATAACTCCGGCACCAGATTTTTCACGCAACTCTTTTACAAGTTTAGCTGTAATTTCTGCCATTTTGATTCTCCTATATTTTTTAAAAATAGGAGAGCCGGGCTAAGCCCCGCCCTCCTAGGTAATTACTATTTATATGAATTAAGCGTTGTCGCCTTCTACAACTTCAACGATTTCTTCAATTGAATCTGCTTGAGCTTCTGAAGCTGTAAATTCTGCTTCAACTGCTGCTGCATCTTCACCTTGACGTCCTTCGATGATAGCGTCAGCCAATTTAGCTGTGATCAATTTAACAGCGCGGATAGCATCATCGTTAGCTGGGATGATTACATCGATATCATCTGGATCAGTGTTTGTGTCAACCATCGCTACAACTGGAATTCCCAATTTTTTAGCTTCTTTAACAGCGATTTGCTCTTTATGTGGGTCAACTACGTACATAACATCTGGGATACGAGGCATATCTTCGATACCACCCAAGAATTTTTCAAGACGTGCACGTTGTTTATTAAGAAGTGCAACTTCTTTCTTAGGAAGAACTTCGAAAGTTCCATCTTCTTCCATACGTTTGATTTCTTTCAAACGAGCGATACGTTTTTGGATTGTTCCCCAGTTTGTAAGAGTTCCACCCAACCAACGGTGGTTAATAAAGTATTGACCTGAACGTACTGCTTCTTCAGCAACTGCATCAGCTGCTTGTTTCTTAGTACCAACGAACAATACAACTGCATCGTTAGCTGCTGCATCACGCATGAAGTCGTATGCTTGGTCAGCGTATTTTACAGTTTGTTGCAAGTCGATAACGTGGATTCCGTTACGCTCTGTAAAGATGTATTTAGCCATCTTAGGGTTCCAGCGACGAGTTTGGTGACCAAAGTGTACACCAGCCTCAAGAAGTTGTTTCATTGAAATTACTGCCATGAGTATTTCTCCTTTTTGTTTTTTTCCTCTTCTCGACTTCAACTTGCAAAACGACCCAAGAGCAACTGTTTCACAATTCATCAAGAATGAGTATTATCGTTCACACGACAAGTTTCATTTTACCATACTTTTTCAATATTTTCAAGCTATTTTGATATAATTTTTAATAGAGATTATCACAGTAAAACCTGAAAAGAGGGCTCTATTCGAGTCCCTCTGTAAATTAATCTGCATAAATATATGTTACAAAACCTGAAGACGTAGTTGTCGGATTGAACCACCCACGATGATTTCCAAGCGTGCGATTACCAGCATAATTTGATTCTGAAACTTGGATACGTGTTGTTGATTCTACAGCAGTGACTACCGCTACGTGTCCATAGCCACCATCATTCCAACATGCAATCGCACCAACTTGAGGTGTTGAACCTGTACGGAATCCTGCAGCAGCTGCACTTGTAGCCCACTGCGCTCCATTACCCCAATAGTCTCCAGCCCAAGGTGCTAATGTTTTAACTCCCCATGTACATTCTCCAATTGGATAGCTTGAAGCATTTGTACTGTATGTTGGGCGTTGTTTTACTGCCACAGGAGTATATGTTGCTGATTCCGAAGAAGCTACAGCTTGAACCTGTGCTGCAAAAGTTGTATTTCCAGAAGCAACAACTGTTTGTTGTTGACTTACTTGTTTTGCCTTGTAAGCTGCTTCTGCCTCTGCTGCTGCTTTTGCTGCTACTTCTGCTTCTGCTTTTTTCTCTAGCAAACTTGCTTTTTCATCTTCTGCTGTAGCTTTTTCAGCAGCAAGATTTAATTCTGCAGCCTTCAACTCAGCTTGTTTCGTTGTTAAAGCTTGCGCATCATCAGACAATTTCTGTTGATTTGCAATTACTGTATTAATTGCGTCATTGTTTGCCACTTGCTTCTCAGAAATTGCTTTTTTATCTGCTTTTTGTTGTTCCAACATTTTGTTGTTAGCAGATACGATTTCATTCATTGCTGCTACACGTGAAATAGCTTCTGTAATTGATTTTGAGTTTACAATCGTATTGATGTAGCTAGTTGCAGCTCCATTTGTTTGAGCACTACGAGCTTGCTTTTCCAAAGAATCATTACGAGACACAATATTTTTAGAAAGTTCTGTAATCTCACTCTCAAGTTTTTTGGATTCTGCTTGTAATCTATCATTTTCAGCTTGCAAGTTAGATTGCTCAGCTTGAATAGCTGATACTTGCTCCTGAATTTGGTCAACTTGTTTTTGGGCTTCTTGTTGTTGTGCTGTTAAGTTACTAATTTTATTATCTTGAGCAGCAATTTTGTCATCAGTCGTTTCTGCATGCGCAGTTGTTAAAACAGCTACTTGAGAAACCATTACTGTACTTAATAAAAGTGACGCTAAGATTTTTTTCTTCATATTACGTAGATACTCCTTCTTTTAAAGACAATACTAGTATACCAAAAAAAGGCCTAATGAATATTACGCCTTTGTTACATTTTTGTTTCTTTCTTATAGATAATATCTTTCAAAAATAAACTGAAAAATAAGTATCCACACAAGATTTAAAATCATGGATGGTACTAGGCTATAAACGATAAAAATCGGCAGACTATCTAGAGTTAAACCTACCACTAATGCAAAGAGATAAGCTCCCATATCAAATAGAAAACTCATAACAATCATAGCCAAGATTCTTGTCCAGCGATTCAACAAAATAACACTATTCAATTTATGAAGAAAGGCTCCCAATAAGATAAATAAGAGAGTTGCAATCCCTATTAGATGGAAAAAGTAAACATCGTAAACCAAGCCTATCACAAAACAATAGACTAGGTAGAGATACTCTGATACTTCTATCGTCTCAAATAAGAGAAATAGAAACAGAAAATGACTAGCCAAATGTACATGGGGGAAAAATGAGCCCAGAAGCTGGCTAATATGGGCGTCAATTAGAACAAAGAAAGGAAGCAATAAAAACACTCCAACCCGCTTCAACTGTCTCATCATGAATTCCCCACTAATTCTATCACATCCACATTATGAGTATCTGCACTCAATTTAACAGTTACTTCTCGTGTCAAATAGTCTGTACTATGCGTTGTGGCAACCACTTCACCAACAGGAATATCAGCAACGTTAAAGTTTCCTAATCCACCAGTGGTCACCTTATCTCCTGCACTAATATCGCTACTACTATTTAATTGACTAATTTTTAGAACTTCATTTTCCTTGTCATAGCCAACAATAATTCCATAAATTGTAGTAGAACCATGTTGAATTTTAACAGAAATCTTATCAGCATTTTCCGTATTTGTCAGAAGGTTGACCATGGTAGAGTTCTCCTCTACTTTTGAGACACTCCCAATCAAGCCACCATTTGCAATTGCTAACATATTCTCAGAAGCCCCTTTTGATTTGCCTGCATCTAAGGTCAACTCCTGCTTCCAAGATACCGGAGAACGCATAATAACATCTGCTGCCAAAGTCTTTGTAGCTTGCAATTTGGACTTCATATCAAGCAATTGGCGCAGTTGTTCATTTTCCGTCTTTAAACTTTCCGCCTCATTTGATTTAACTTCTAACTGGTAAATCTGTTTCTTCAAACTTTCATTTTCATTATATGTTCGTGTCAAATGAGCCAAATCTGATTTGACAGAATCAAACCACCGAAAAGGTTTTTGCACAACTCTATCAACCAATGAGATTCCATCTCCTAATTTTGTCACCATTGTACTTGAATAAGTCGTCGCTAAGAGAGCTGAGACAAGCAGAACAGTGACAAAAACAATAATGACATATTTTGATTTTTTAAAACGGTTCATATCCCTACCTTTATATCAAAAACTGTTACAGTAACTTTTTATCAATTCCTGAAAGCTACTAAGATTTTAAGAAAAATAAACAACAACCAAGTACGAGAACAACAAGAATGGTCAGCGTATCCTTTCGAGTCCATTTCAATTGTCGGTATTGACTTCTACCTTTTCCACCCTGATAACCACGCGCTTCCATGGCGATAGCCAAGGAATCTGCACGTTTTAAACTTGTCGCAAAAAGAGGAATCAAAATGGGAATCATCGCCTTTACTTTTTGAACGATGCTTCCTTCACCAAAATCCACTCCACGTGCTTTCTGTGCATTCATAATCCGCGTCGTATCATCCATCAATGTTGGGACAAAACGTAGACTCATGGACAGCATCAATCCAATTTCATGAACTGGAACTTTCACACGCTTTAAAGGCGCTAACAAAGCTTCGACAGCTGAGGCCAAACTTAAGGGCATGGTCGTTAAGGTTAACAAAGTTGAAAAGAAAATAATCAATACAAAACGACAAAAAATAATCCCAGCTTGTTGCAAAGCATAATCTGTGATTCTCAGAAACGAAAATTCAAATAAAACATTCCCATTAGAAATGAAAAAAAGTTGAAAAATAGTTGTGAAGGCAATCAAGAAAAACATAGATTTCAAGCCCTGAATAAAAAATGAAAGAGATACTCCTGACAAGGCAATAAATATCCCTGTCGCTATAAAAAGAATTAGATTCGTCAAGGGATTATTAGCCCAAAAAACGATCAAAATCAGTAGCATCATAGCCAGTAATTTGCTGCGTGGATCCAATCGGTGAACTATCGAATCCCCTGGGATATAACGCCCCAAAATCATACTATCCATTTAGCGACTCCTTGAACTCCTCTATCTTAATCGGTAATCGTTTAAATGACACGCCTCTATCAGCCAATCGTTTACAAAAGGCTGTAATTTTAGGTACTCCCAACTGCACTTCTTCCATAAAGACAACATCTTGAAAGATATCACTTGGTTTCCCACCCTTAACTAAACGGCCCTTTTCCATCACATAGACTTGGTTCGCATATTCAGCAACATCATCCATCAAATGCGTTACCAAAACGATGGTCATCCCTGACTGGTGGAGTTTTTTGAACAGGGTCATCAACTCTTTTCTACCCAAAGGATCCAGACCTGCTGTGGGCTCATCTAAGACTAATATGGCTGGTTCCATGGCAAGTATGCCTGCAATGGCGACACGTCTCATTTGTCCACCTGATAGCTCAAACGGACTACGATCAAAAAGTGATTCAGCAATTCCAACCAAAGCCAGTTTTTCACGCGCAATCCGCTCCGCATCTTCTTCAGAAACTCCAAAATTTTGTGGCCCAAAAGCAACGTCTTTCAAAACCGTTTCTTCAAAAATCTGATTTTCAGCAAACTGAAATACCAAGCCAACCTGTTTTCTAATTTGACGAATATCTTTATTTTTAGAAGTCGAGGTGATTAAGGTATCAAAGACCCGCACACTCCCTTGACTTGGCACCAATAAACCATTTAAGAGTTGCAAAATAGTTGATTTACCGCTACCTGTATGCCCAATTAAAGCCGTATAAGAACCATCTTCAATCGTCAAAGAAACATCCGACAAAGCTGTTGAAGCTAAGGGAGTACCTTCTTGATATGTAAAACTCACATTTTCTAGAGCAATTCCCATAGCTTATCCTCTAGCTCACTTTCTGTCAAATAATTTTCAGGCAAATCATAGCCATTCTGGCTCAAAGAATGTTTTAATTGATTGGCAAAAGGATTGTCTAATCCAATTTGATCTAAATCATTTCGAGAGAAAAGATCTCTTGGACTACTAGTTGATTCAATTGACCCTTTTTTCATGACCAATACACGATCACTCATGGCAACTTCTTCCAAATCATGTGTAATGGAAATGACCGTCATATCATAGTCTTTCCGAATTCCTTTTACTGTCTCAATCAGTTCTCTACGACCCTCAGGATCCAACATACTAGTTGCTTCATCTAGAATTAAAATAGCTGGTCTTAGGGCTACAACACCTGCAATAGCTACACGTTGCTTTTGGCCACCCGATAGACGCGCTGGTTCTCTCTTTTTAAAGTCCAACATGCCAACTAAAGCCAGAGCTTCCTCCACTCTCTTTTTCATTTCTTGACGAGAAAGGCCCTGATTTTCCAAACCAAAGGCAACATCATCCTCAACAGTCGCTCCAACAAATTGATTATCTGGATTTTGAAAAACCATACCGATTTGACGACGTATACTCCAAACATTCTCCTCAGTCAGCCGTTGGCCATCAATTGCAATCTCTCCGGATTCTGCTTCCAGTAAGCCATCAATTAAGCGAACCGTCGTTGATTTACCACTACCATTATGCCCTACAATCGAAAGCCATTCCCCACGTTTCACGTGAAACGTAATATCCTTCACATCATAGTATTCTTGACTTTCCTTATAACGAAAAGAAAGATTTTTTACATCAATTACTGATTTCATTTCGAACCAAATGTCCCTTTAAATACATAGGCACTACCCTTGAAATAATCATAGCCAGAATAGATAGTGAAAAATAAGGCTACATAAAGTAGAACTTGACCAAGCAAAGTCCAATGTAATAGCAAGAAAATAATCGCAAACATCTGACTAAAAGTTTTAATTTTTCCAGGCATTGCCGCTGCTAAAACCGTTCCACCAGTTTCAACCAATAAAAGCCTTAAACCTGTCACAGCCAACTCACGACAGATAATCACTGCAACAATCCAAGCCGGAGCCATACCTAACTCAATCAGCATAATAAAAGCCGACATAACTAGTAACTTATCCGCCATAGGATCTGCAAATTTACCAAAATTACTGACCACATTCCATTTACGAGCTAAATATCCATCTAAATAGTCGGTAATACTGGCAACAGCAAAGATAATAGCTGCCACTATATGACTATCTATCGAATTTCCTATCGTTAAAATAAAGATAAAAATAGGTATAAAGAGAATTCGACCTATTGTTAAGAGATTGGGAATTTGTTCTTTTTTCATTCGTTTTTCCTTAATTTTTAGTAAAGGTTACAGTGATTTGTCCAGTCTGAGCTGTTAATTTCGATAAATCAACAGTCTGATTATCTACTGTCAAAGCAACACCTTTTACAACACCTAACGTAATTGTTACAGGACTTTTAGTTGCAACTGTTGCTTCTGCATTTTTCTTCTCTGGCGATAAGGTTACACCGCCCTCAAGTTCGCTTTCTGAAACGCTGACCCAACTTGTAACATCTGAAACTGCCAATTGCAATTTAACTGTTTCCTTACTTGTCTTATAAGCGATTTCTACATGATTTCCTTCACCTGATACACTTATAGTTGATTCTACACTAGAAGAACTGCTAGATGAACTACTACTTGAAGAGTGGGGAACAGAGCTAGTTGAACTCATTGAACTTGTTGATTGAACCACACTGTAATTAGAAAGAGAAGGCCCCTCTGGTTGAGTTTGAATATAGTTCCAAACATAATAGGTCACAAAAATTAAAATCGATAAAGCAAAAAGGATAAAATAAAATAAAGGTAAAAAGGATGTTTTTTTCTTCTTTTTCTTACTTGAACGTCTACGACCTGTCAACTCATCTTCATCAACATCTACTTCCTCATAAGTAATCATACTCCCAGAATCATAAGCATCCAAAACAATTTGATCATCTAACTCAACAGCCCATGCATATTTTTTCAAGAAAGAACGCGTGTAAAAAGGACTTGGAAGTTGATCGAAATCGTCTGCTTCCATTGCTTCCAACATATCTAACTGGATTTCTGTCTTTTTCTGCAATTCATCTAAACTCAATCCCTGATTGATTCTAGCTAATCGTAAAACCTCACCAATTGTTTTTTTCCTCATACTTGTCATCCCTTCTTTCTAGTGTCTATTATGATAGGTTACTACGATGGGAATATTGTAAAATCAACTATATTCCCTTCATCTATTAAGTGATGTCCAGCATCAAGGACATCCTCTAAAGTAATTTCCTGTAAAATTTTCGGCAAATCAAAAATTGTCTCACCATGTTCAAAAGCATCATATTGCGTTGCAATAAATTCAAGAGAGTTCATGCTACTGAAAAATTCTCCAAACATCTCTCTTTTTATAATATCTAAATGATCCTCTGTAATATCTAAATCCTTTGTAAAATTACGAATGGCCTTCCTAAATTGATGAGATAAAGCAACTGGCTCCTTCGTATCCATTGTCAACATAACAAAATGAAAACGACTTGTTACTTCAATTTCAAGAGATAAGGAAGCATCTATTTTACCTGATTCATATAACTTTTGAAAACGATCCGAAGTCCAACCAAACATCATTGCAAACAATAATTTTAATAAAACATGATGTCGATAGCAATCCGCCTCAGCAATTTCTCGATTACCTCTAATCCCAATCGCTAGTTTAGGAGAAGATACTTCCATTCTCATACTGTCTGCTTGCTTTACAGCCTGTAAAACAAACTTTTCTCTTGCTAAATCCTGAACATCTAAATCTTTCAGTTCTTTTCTTTCAAAATAGTCCTGTACTCGCTCCACATCAAAATTACCAACTAAAAACAGAGACATGTTTACAGGTTTGTAAAATCTTGTAAAATTTTCTTGCAAATTAGTTAGATTGATTTGGGAAATGGACTCCTCACTTCCAACTATATCAGTTGCTAAAGGTGTGCCAGGATACAAATTCGCTAAAGTTGAAAAGAATAAACACGAATCTGGGTCATCTTGATACATTTCTCGTTCTTGCTGAATAATATCCTGCTCTCTTAAAATGGAATCTTCAGTAAAATGTGCTGATGTTACCAATTCATCAAGTAAGTCTAAATTTTCTAAAAAATGATCCGTTGCTGAAAAAAGATAGCTTGTTTTTGTAAAGCTTGTAAAGGCATTACTATCTGCACCTAGACTAGTAAAAGCTGACATCAAATCGCTAGCATCTTCTCTCTCAAACAATTTATGTTCAAGAAAATGAGCAATTCCTCCAGGATATTCTTTTACATCTCCGTCAACTTCTGTGACAAGCGTATCTACCGAACCAAACTGTACAGTTACACTCCCGTAAACCTCTTTAAATTCCTTTTTAGGCAAAAGAGCAATTGTCAACCCATTTGACAACCTTGTCCGATAAACCTTTTCTTTTACAGCTGGATAGTACCTTTCTTCAAAAACAACCTTTGTCATTCTATTCCTTCCATAAAGTAAATTGCTTGTAGTTTCACATTATTAGCTGCTCTACAAATAGCATCTTTGTCAACTTGCTCGAGTTTTGCAATCCAACCTTTAAAGTCTGCTGAAGATTTTCCAAGTAATGCATTTTGATAAGCACGTTCAATCAATGAACTTTGATTATCTTGAGAAAGTAACAAAGACCGACGAATCATTTCCTTGGTCTGCTCTAACTCAAGCTCTGTAAAATATCCTTTTTTTAAATCAAGCAGTTGATTATTCATCATTTTACGAGCCTGGTTTCGATTTTCTCGATCGATACCAGCATACATCCTCAAGAATCCACAAAACAAATCAAGCTGACTTGAAATAGTATAAGCTAATCCAGCATTTTCACGGACATTTGTAAATAGCTTAGAATGAGCAAATCCGCCCAGTAAACCATTCATTACAATCATGGGTAAATGTTGCTCATCACCATATTCACCAGAGCAATGATAGCCTAACTCTAAAATAGACTGTCCCACATTTTTCCGAACCATACCTTCCTGAAGGATATTGGAATAAGGTTGACAATACTGAACCTTCACATCTCCTTTTCGACCTTTAAAGACAAATGATTCTAATACATTTTGAATTTCGATCTCATTAAAATCACCTAGGAAAAAGAAATCTATTCGATCATTGGCCAAAAATTCTTGGAAACAAGAATAAGAACTTTGTGGAGTTTCAGCTAAAATACGATTTCGTAAATCACTATATTCCAATTGGAGACATTCATCATGAAAAAATAATTTATCCAATTCTTTATGTGCGAAATAAAAAGAATCATCCATATCAGCTGCTAAACTTGCTAGCAATTGTTTTTTCTCAATTTCAAATAAGGCCGAATCAAACCCATTATCAAATACTACGGGTGAAAAAAGAGTTTCTTTTACAAGTTCCAAAACCTGAGAAGTTAGCACATTTTTCCTACTTAAAAACTCATCACGAACATAGGTAAATGTCAATTCTACAATGTGACTTTGCCCTCTTCTGAAACAATTGGTTGATATATCTGTACCGTATAGACTGGCCAAATGTCTTCTCAAATCTTGAGAAGTGGGGTACATCTGATTAGCAGTCTCTAGCATACTCGCAGTCAACATGCGACCTACAATCGTATCGAGGGATAATGGAGCGGTAAAACGCACGGCGATTTTGTTCGTTTTAAACTTTTTTGATTGGATAAAATGTGTTGAAATTCCATGCACTAACTCCATGATTTACCTCCTTATATACAGACTTCTATTATATCACGAAAACCTGAAATTTTCTTGTTCTCTGTAACACTTTTGAAATAAAAATCGCTTACATTACTCCTTGTTTCTCTCACTATTTTTAGGAAAATATGGTATAATACCAAAGATTGAGGTGAATTATGGAATACAAATTATTTGAAGAATTTATTACCCTCCAAGCACTACTCAAAGAACTTGGAATTACACATAGCGGAGGAGCTATCAAATCATTTCTCTCTGAACATTCTGTTTACTTTAATGGGGAATTAGAAAATCGTCGTGGTAAAAAACTTCGTATTGGTGATAAAGTTGACATCCCTGACATGAATATTGACATCTTGTTGACACAACCTACTTCTGAAGAACAGGATGAATACCAAGATGATAAAGTTGAAAAAGAACGAATCGCTAAACTTGTCAAGGAGATGAATAAGGGAGTAAAAAAAGACAACTCTAAACCTACTTCATCACCAAAAAGTAAACAAGCTCCACGATTTCCTGGTAGATAATCATGTGGCTACAACACCTATCTCTCAAAACTTTTCGTAACTACAAAGAGACGAAAATAGACTTTAATCCTAAATTAAATGTCTTTTTAGGACACAATGCACAAGGAAAAACAAACATGTTAGAGGCTATCTATTTTTTAGCCTTAACTCGTAGTCATCGAACTCGAACAGATAAAAATCTCATTCATTTTGATGGGGAACAACTTCATCTTTCAGGTCTCGTTCAGAAAAAAACTGGATCTATTCCCCTCGAAATAGAACTAACACAAAAAGGCCGTGTGACAAAAGTTAATCATTTAAAACAGGCACGCCTTTCAGATTATGTAGGACACATGAATGTTGTCTTATTTGCTCCTGAAGATTTACAACTAATTAAAGGAGCACCTTCGGTTCGACGAAAATTCATTGATATGGAGCTTGGGCAAATTAAGCCAATCTATTTAGCAGATTTAACCAATTATAACCACATCCTAAAACAAAGGAACACTTATCTAAAATCAGCTCAAAAAATAGATGAAACATTCCTTTCTGTGTTGGATGATCAGTTAGTTGATTATGGATGTCGTGTAATGAATCACCGCTTAGATTTCATAAAAAAACTAGAATCATTTGGGCGTAAGAAACATTTTGAACTCTCTAATCAGATTGAAGAGTTGTCAATATTCTATCAATCTTCTGTAAAGCCAACTGACAAAGAAGACTTATCCGAATCTTTCAAAATTGCTTTAGAAAAAAGTAGATCCAGAGATTTATTTAAAAAGAATACTGGTGTCGGTCCTCATCGAGATGACATTTCTTTTTATATAAATGGGATGGATGCTAGTTTCGGAAGTCAAGGCCAACATCGTAGTCTCGTCCTTTCTATAAAATTAGCAGAAATCGAATTAATGGAAAGTATTACTACAGAATCTCCGATATTATTGCTTGACGATGTCATGAGTGAACTTGACAACACTAGACAGTTAAAATTATTAGAAACGATTTCTCATTCAATCCAAACCTTTATCACAACAACAAGCTTAGATCATCTTCAAAATCTGCCAGAAAATCTAAGCATCTTCACTATTCAGGATGGTAAAGTTTCTGTAAATGAAAATTGACAACATTGTAAAAGAACTCCTGTTTTTACTGGAGTTCTTTTACAATGTTTTTTTACATAGAATAATTTGGTGCCTCATTAGTAATTTGTACATCATGAGGATGGCTTTCTTTCAAACCAGCACCAGACATTTCAATAAATTGAGCATTATCGTGTAGTTCTTTAAGGTTAGCTGCACCACAGTAACCCATACCAGAGCGAATACCGCCAATCATTTGGAAAACAATATCAGCTGCCGCTCCTTTATAAGCAACACGACCTTCAATTCCTTCTGGAACGAGCTTGTTTGCTTCATTGACAGAACCTTGGAAGTAACGATCGCTTGAACCTTTCTTCATAGCAGCAATTGATCCCATACCACGGTAAGTCTTAAACTTACGTCCTTGGAAGATTTCAGTTTCGCCTGGAGCTTCATCAGTTCCAGCAAACATTGATCCAAGCATAACTGCATTTCCACCTGCAGCAAGGGCTTTTACAATATCTCCAGAATACTTGATTCCACCGTCAGCAATGATCGTTTTACCATATTCACGCGCAACAGCTGCAGCATCATAGATAGCTGTTACTTGCGGAACACCGACACCAGCAATCACACGAGTTGTACAGATTGAACCTGGCCCAATACCAACCTTGACAACGTCTACACCTGCTTCATAAAGGGCACGTGCACCTTCAGCAGTAGCAATATTTCCAGCAATCAAAGTACGATCTGGGAAATGAGAACGAATCTCAGCAATTTTACGCAAGACACCTGCAGAATGACCATGCGCAGTATCAATAACAATCGCATCCGCTCCTGCCTCAAAAAGAGCTTCTGCACGTTCAAAAGTATCTGAAGTAACACCTACTGCACCTGCAACTAGAAGACGACCAAAGTCATCTTTAGCAGCATTTGGGAACTCAATAACTTTTTCAATATCTTTGATAGTAATCAAACCAGAAAGACGGCCTTCTTCATCTACCAACGGAAGTTTTTCAATACGGTGTTCTTGAAGAATACTCTCAGCTGTTGCAAGATCTGTACCCACAGGAGCAGTAACAAGATTTTCACTAGTCATATGGTTTGAGATTGGTTGGTTATAGTCTGAAATAAAACGAAGATCTCGGTTTGTCAAAATACCAACCAATTTACGATTTTCAAGTGTTTCAACAACTGGAACACCACTAATGCGGTAACGACCCATAAGCTCATCTGCTTCAGCAATTGTATGTTCAGGTGTCAAAAAGAACGGATCAATAATAACTCCATTTTCAGAACGTTTTACCTTACGAACCTCGTCTGCTTGTTGAGCAATTGACATGTTTTTATGGATAACTCCGAGACCGCCTGCACGAGCAATAGCAATGGCCATTTGACTCTCTGTAACTGTGTCCATGGCAGCGGTAATAATTGGGATATTTAAAGTCAGATTATCTGCCAATTTAGTTGTTAAATCTGCATCGTTAGGCAACACATGACTTTCAGCTGGAATAAGCAATACATCATCAAAGGTAAAACCTTTTTTCAAAAATTTAGTGTCCCAATTAGACATTCGAAGTTTCCTCTTTTCTTTCTTTTTGAGCTTGACTCTTTTTATATTGTATCTATCATACCATTCTATAAAAATTTGTCAAATGTTACAGGGGTAAATAAAAAACTATCTTTTCTTCGAGATAGAAATGATAGTTTCTTGTAAAATAAACTTAGTTAAAGTAATGAAGTCCCATTGCTCCTTTAACCTCAGATAGGGTTTGACCTGCAACTTCACGCGCTCTTTCACTACCTTTTTGAAGCATATTATAAACTTCTCCCATATCCTTAGCAAATTCAATACGGCGCTCACGAATAGGACCAAGTTCACGTTCTAATATTTCAAGTAGATAACGCTTGGTCTTCACATCACCAAGACCACCTCGTTGATAATGTTCTTTCATGTCAGCAATTTCTTGAGTATCTTCTGGACGACCAAAAACATCTAGATAATGGAAAACCATATTTCCTTCAATTTTACCTGGATCCTCAACGCGGATATGATCTGGATCTGTATACATACTCATCACTTTTTTACGCAAAGTATCCGCATCATCAGCTAAATAAATACCGTTATTGAGTGATTTAGACATTTTAGCATTTCCATCTAAACCAGGTAAACGCCCTGCTCTCTCATTTTCTGGATAAATACCTTCCGGTTCCACCAAGACATCACAATTATATGCATTGTTAAAAGAACGAACAATCTCACGAGTTTGCTCAATCATTGGTTTCTGATCTGTCCCAACAGGAACATAATTGGCCTTGAAAGCTGTGATGTCAGCTGCTTGAGCTATTGGATAGACCAAGAATCCTGTCGGAATACTTTCTCCAAATCCTTTCTGAGCAATTTCTGTCTTGACAGTTGGATTGCGCTCCAAACGTGCTAATGAAACCAGATTCATATAATACATAGACAACTCAGCCAACTCTGGAATCTGGCTTTGAATAAAGATAGTTGATTTACTTGGATCCAATCCAACTGCAAGATAATCCAAAGCAACATTTCCGATAGACTCTACAATGGTTTGAGGATCTTTAGCATGATCTGTCAAAGCTTGTTGGTCAGCCAAGAACACAAACATATCATACTTATCCTCTTCCTGTAATAAAACTCGATTTTTGAGACTTCCAACATAATGTCCAATATGCAATTTCCCTGTTGGACGGTCTCCTGTTAAAATAATGGGTTTAATCATTTTATTCTCCTTCGATATAGTCCCTTCAATTATAGCATTTTTTTAATGAAATAACCGTAATTTATCAAAATAAATCAGTCTTGCTATTTACGGATTCGTGTAAAGTATACTGTAAATGTAATTTACATAAAATTGACAGATAAAAATTTGAATATTTCCGTATTTTCTAGTAGAATAAATATATTACACATATAGGAGAAAAATATTGCTTACAGTATCTGATGTTTCACTACGTTTTAGTGATCGCAAACTTTTTGATGATGTCAATATCAAATTTACAGAAGGAAATACTTATGGATTAATCGGTGCTAATGGTGCCGGAAAATCAACCTTTTTAAAAATTTTAGCTGGAGATATCGAACCTACTACTGGTCACATCTCTCTTGGTCCAGATGAACGTCTCTCTGTTCTTCGTCAAAATCACTTTGACTATGAAGATGAACGTGCCATTGATGTTGTTATCATGGGAAATGAAAAACTTTATAGCATCATGAAAGAGAAAGATGCCATCTACATGAAGGAAGATTTCTCAGACGAGGATGGAGTGCGTGCTGCCGAACTCGAAGGAGAGTTTGCCGAGCTTGGGGGCTGGGAAGCAGAAAGTGAAGCCTCTCAACTACTTCAAAACCTAAATATCCCAGAAGAATTGCACTATCAAAACATGAGCGAATTGGCCAACGGTGAAAAAGTAAAGGTTCTCCTCGCCAAAGCACTTTTTGGTAAACCAGATGTTCTTCTTTTGGACGAGCCTACCAATGGTTTGGATATCCAATCAATTACATGGCTAGAAGACTTCTTGATTGATTTTGATAACACCGTTATCGTAGTATCCCACGACCGTCACTTCTTAAACAAAGTATGTACTCACATGGCCGACCTTGACTTCGGAAAAATCAAACTCTATGTCGGAAACTATGATTTCTGGAAGGAATCTTCTGAACTCGCTGCTAAATTGCTAGCAGACCGTAATGCCAAAGCAGAAGAAAAAATTAAGCAATTGCAAGAATTCGTTGCTCGTTTCTCTGCTAATGCTTCCAAATCAAGACAAGCAACATCACGTAAGAAAATGCTTGATAAGATTGAACTTGAAGAAATTGTACCATCTAGTCGTAAATATCCATTTATCAACTTTAAAGCGGAACGTGAGATTGGTAATGATCTCTTGACAGTAGAAAATCTAACTGTAAAGATTGATGGTGAGACTATTTTAGATAATATCAGCTTTATCTTGCGTCCAGGTGATAAGACAGCGCTTATTGGACAAAATGACATCCAAACGACTGCATTAATTCGTGCAATCATGGGAGACATTGACTATGAAGGAACTGTCAAGTGGGGAGTAACTACTAGCCGTTCTTACTTGCCAAAAGATAACTCAGCAGATTTTGCAGGAGGAGAGTCAATCCTTGACTGGTTGCGTCAATTCGCAAGTAAAGAAGAAGATGACAATACTTTCCTACGCGGTTTCCTTGGCCGTATGCTCTTCTCTGGAGATGAGGTTAACAAACCTGTCAACGTCTTGTCAGGGGGAGAAAAAGTTCGTGTCATGCTTTCAAAACTCATGCTATTAAAATCAAATGTCCTTGTCCTCGATGATCCAACAAATCACTTGGACTTGGAATCTATCTCAAGCTTGAATGATGGATTGAAAAACTTTAAAGAATCAATCATCTTTGCCAGCCATGACCACGAGTTTATTCAAACTCTAGCTAACCATATCATTGTCTTGTCTAAAAATGGCGTCATTGACCGTATCGATGAAACCTATGATGAATTCCTAGAAAATGCAGAAGTACAAGCAAAAGTTAAAGAACTTTGGAAAGACTAAATAAAACTTCAAAACTCAGTTGGGTTAACCAGCTGAGTTTTCTAACATTTTATGAGGTAACATGAAATTATTTTTTAAAACATATTGGACCTATTTTGTTTCTTTCATCATTCCCATAATCATTATGATAGGAGTATATCTATCTCAAGGTATCTACTGGAATAGCGACAACTCTCCTCTATTAGGAGATGGCTTTCATCAATACGTTATTTTTGATATAGCTCTAAGAAATATCCTACATGGAAATGGTAGTTTGTTTTACACCTTTACAAGTGGCCTCGGATTAAATTTCTATGCCCTATCTAGTTATTACTTGGGAAGTTTCCTTTCACCTCTGGTTTACTTTTTTAATCTAACGAATATGCCAGATGCTGTCTATCTGACAACTCTCTTAAAATTTGGATTGATTGGTCTGTCAACTTATTTTAGTTTAAACAAATTATTTCAATCGATTCCTAAGCCTTTAAAACTAGCTTTATCTAGTTCCTATGCTCTGATGAGTTTCTCTGTCAGTCAATTAGAGATAAAAACCTGGCTAGATGTTTTTATCTTGATTCCTTTAATTATCACTGGTTTACACCTACTTATAACTGAAAAGAAACTCCTTTTGTACTTTACAAGTCTGTCAATCTTATTTATCCAAAATTATTATTTTGGCTATATGACAGTATTGTTTCTTATTTTCTGGTATCTCTGTCAAATTTCTTGGGACTTTAAAACTCGAAAACCATCTTTTCTTGATTTCATAATCACCTCCGTTTTAGCTGGTATGGCTAGTTTGATTCTGACTCTGCCTACTCTATTTGATTTACAGACACATGGGGAAAAATTAACTGAAATTACAAAGTTTCAAACTGAAAGTAGCTGGTATCTTGATCTCTTTGCTAAACAATTCATTGGTTCCTTTGACACAACAAAGTATGGGGCCATCCCAATGATTTTTGTTGGACTACTTCCCTTTATTTTGACCATTTTATTTTTTACGCTGAAATCTATTAAGTTTCACGTGAAACTTATCTATGCAATCTTCTTTGCATTTCTAATTGCAAGCTTTTATATTGAAGCTCTTGATTTATTTTGGCAAGGCATGCATACTCCAAACATGTTTTTACATCGCTATGCTTGGATTTTCTCCACCTTGTTAATTTACACAGCAGCAGAAGTCTTAAATCGTCTGAAAGAACTTAAAGTATGGAATTTTTTAGTTTCGCTTTTTCTTGTAGTAGCAGGATTTTTAGCTACCATCTATCTAAAATCACATTATTCTTTTTTAACAGATTTGAATATTCTGCTTACTCTTGAATTTTTAGTTGTCTATTCTCTTTTACTCCTTGCAGTTATCAAAAAATTTATCTCTGTAAATCTATTTGCCATTCTAATCTCTTTATTTATAATGGTTGAAATGAGTTTAAATGCTTCATCTCAAATAGACGGAATTGCTAAAGAATGGGGTTTTGCTTCTCGAAGTTCATATAATCGAGATATCCCAGCTATGGAATCTTTCTCAACATATATTGGAAATCAATTTACTCGTACTGAAAAACTACAAACTCAGACAGGAAATGACAGTATGAAATTCAACTACAATGGAATCTCTCAATTTTCATCTGTTCGAAATCGTTCAGCAAGCTCTACTTTGGATAAACTTGGGTTTAAATCCTCTGGGACTAATCTCAATCTCCGCTATGCAAATAATAGTATTTTGGCTGATAGTTTATTTGGTATCCAGTACAATATCTCAGACAGTCCTATTGATAAGTATGGTTTTAAAGATATCTATCAAAAAGATAATCTTACCCTATATGAAAATCAATACTCTCTTCCGATTGCATTTGCTAGTCAATCTGTTTACAATGATGTCAAGTTCAATGAACACACTTTGGATAATCAAGCCTCGTTTTTAAATCAACTTGCTAACGTCGATTTTGATTATTTTTCTCCAATCCCTTATGACAAAACAGAAAATACTAATGATTTGATTAGTGTTACAAGTTCTTCAAATGAGGATGCAGAAATCCAGTATCAAATTGAAGTGCCAGAAAACAGTCAAGTTTATTTTTCTTTCACAAACCTTCACTTTTCTAATGACAAACAAAAAAAGGTTGACATCCTTGTAAATGGGGAAAAGAAAACTTTTACAACTGATAATGTCTTCTCCTTCTTTAATCTAGGCTATACTAAAGAGAAAAAAACTTTCAATATTAATGTTAGTTTCCCTGGAAATTCACAGGTATCATTTGAACCTCCTACCTTCTATCGTTTAGATACCAAAACTTTTACCGAGGCAATTCAAAAAATTAAAGAACAACCTGTCACAGTATCAACTTCTAAAAACAAGGTTTTTGCTACATATGATGTACAACAAGATACGTCTATTTTCTTCACCATTCCTTATGACAAAGGTTGGTCTGCCTACCAAGATGGTAAGAAAATAGAAATGAAACAAGCTCAAACTGGCTTTATGAAAGTTGACGTTCCTAAGGGGAAAGAAACTATTACACTTTCCTTCATTCCCAATGGTTTTATTACTGGAGCAATCTGTTCCTTTACTTCTCTCTTACTATTTGGAATCTATAATTACAAACGAAAGTCATCTAAGGCATAAAAAATCGACCAGTTAATCGGTCGATTTTTTAATCTTCTTCCATTTTCTTAGGTTGATAGGCTAGCATACCTAAACCAGTAAATAGAGCTAATATCATAACAAGTAAAATGACTTGATGATGAATATTTCCTGTCATAGAGATTGTTTGTCGTAATCCCGAAACTGAATAACTCATTGGTAACCAAGGATTAATGGCTCTAAAGAAATCATTTGTCAAAGCAAGTGGGTAAGTACCTGCACTTGATGCTAACTGTAATAAAAGCAAAATAAGAGAAAAGAAAGCTCCTATACGGCTATTCCATGTTGTTAAAGCGGTCACCATGGACATGAATACTAAACTTGTTAGGATAATGAGGATAAATGTTCTCATCTCATGATTTGCAGTTAGACCAATAAGATGAACTCCTCCATATACCAAAATTCCTGCCAAAACAGCTATAATACCATTTATTTCAGCTCTAGATTTCAACCAAGACCAACGGCTCTCTGGATGACGTCCTGAAGGTAGCTTCGCAAAGATCATATTCGTTGATATTGCTGCAACAAAAAGAGCAACTGATATCATATAAGGAGCCATTGCAATTCCATTTACAGGAACTTGGTCATTGTCAGTTTTGGAGATACTGAGAGGATTTGACAAAATCTCTGCATTTTTAGATTCTGTTGATGCTGACTTGAGTTGATCACTAGCATTACCTAATCCTTGTCCCAAAGAAGCAACTCCTGTCTGTAAACCTTCCAATCCAGAAGTTAACTTTGTTCCACCTTCTGCTAGTTTCCCAGCTCCATCTGCCAATTTATTAGCTCCACTTTCTAATTGAGAAGCACCTGAAATTAACTGACTGGATTTGTCAGCTAGTTGGCTAGATCCTGACTGCAATTTATCAACTCCTGCTATCAATTCTTGACTCTTGTTATTCAATTGGTTAGAGCCAGTTGATAATTTTTCAATACCAGACACTAATTCTGGAGTTTTTTCAACTAATTGACCAACTCCTGCTGTCAAGTTAGAAGATTTTTGTGTCAAGGTAGTTGAGCCTGAAACTAGTTGATCCAAACTACCTGTCAAGGTGGAATTCTTTTCACTTAGTTGACTTGCGCCTTGAGAAACTTTATCAACACCTGTAGTATATACGTTTACACCTGATGCAATCGACTGACTGGCAGGAACTAATTTGCTAGTAACAGCTCCTTGTATCTCTGTTAATCCACTTGACAATCCTGTCAAAGAAGTAGAAGCAAGCGGTAATACTTGATTAGCTTGATTTTTTAAAATCGAAAGATTAGATGATTGATTTTGTAAGTTTTCTAAACTTCCCTGTAAACCTTTAACTAAAGCTACAATTGACTGAGCCGATTGAATACTATCAGTTGAATTTTGAGATACAGAAGCTCTTATCTCAGCTTGTTGCTCACTTGTCAATGATTGATAAGCTGCTGTCGATTGAATATTGGCTAATGTAGTTGTTTTTTCAGACTGAGCACTTGCTAACATTTGATTAGAAAGAGATGCTATACTTGATAAAACAGAATCTAATTGTTTTGTATCTCCAACATCAATATTTTGAATAGCTTTATTTAACTGATTTAGACCTGAAGATAATTGATTAATTTGATCTTTTTTCCCAGACGAAGCATCTAACTTGCTAGAAAGTTGTTGAATCCCTTCACTTAATTGCTCCACCCCCATTCGAAGTGTAGCTGATTGATTGGATAACTGATTAGCACCTGTTGTAAGACTTCCCACTCCCTTGGTGTAGGCACTAACACCAGATGAAAATTGATTAAGACCAGCATTAAGCTGAGAAACACCGCCAGTATAGGACTCTACACCAGTATATAACTGATTGATTCCTCTTACTAATTCAGGATTTTTAGAAGATAATTGATCTAATCCGCTATCTAATTGACTCACTGCACCAGTATATGTAACTAAACCACTATTAAAATTTCCTAAGCCAAGATGAAGTTGTTCGACACCAGAAACATAAGCAGATAATCCTTTAGTAAACTGCTCCGTTCCATTTGAAAATGTTAAACTTGAATCTGCTAAAGAGTGCAGGTTGGTAGTTAATGTTTGACTTCCTGTCACTAATTGATTCGCTCCATCAGTTAATTTTTCACTACCAGAAGCTGCTTGACTCATACCATCTTTTAATTCGACCATCTTGTTAAATAAAGCTTTAGTATAGGTCTCAGTTACATTGGTAGAAACATTCTGCTTCAATTGTGTCATCGCAGAATCGCTCATCTTGCTGGCAATAAAGCTATGACCACTTGAAGTCTGATAATCAATTTGCATTTGCTCTGGATGATCCGTTAAAATAGAAGCTGCTTTTTCAGATAAATCACTGGGTAAAGTCACTACCATATAGTAATCGCCATCTTCCAATCCCTTCTTTCCTTCATCTTCATCCACGAAATGAAAATCCAAGGTTTTATTTTCTTTTAAATTGGACACCATGTCTTTTCCTATAGACATGCTATTACCATTATAGGAAGCCTCTTTATCATTATTAACAACTGCCACAGGTAAGTCAGACAATTGCCCATATGGATCCCACATTGAGGACAAAAATATGATATTGTACAGAGCTGGAATAAGAGAAATCCCTATCATGACAATAATAAAGGTTGGTTTTTTAAAAATTGCTTTCCATTCTTTAAACATAGTTTCTCCTTTCTTAAACATATTGTCTAAAATTTTGATATAATAGATTATACAATAAAAAATCTAAATTACAAGATAAAAAATCCATTTTTAGACACATAGTCTAATTTGTTTACAAGGAGGAAATATGCAAGAAAGTAACAAACGCTTAAAAACAAAGCGAACTATTGAAAATGCTATGGTACAATTACTGATGGAACAACCATTTGATCAAATTTCTACTGTCAAGTTAGCAGAAAAAGCCGGAATTAGTCGTTCCAGCTTCTATACGCACTATAAGGATAAGTATGATATGATCGAGCACTATCAAAGCAAGCTCTTTCATACATTTGAATATATTTTTCAAAAACATGCTCATCACAAAAGAGATGCTATTTTAGAAGTATTTGAATATCTAGAGTCAGAACCACTTCTGACTGCCCTTCTTTCTGAAAATGGGACTAAAGAAATTCAAAATTTCTTACGAAATAAACTTCATATCATGCTCAGCACAGATTTACAAAAGCGATTTATGCAACTAAATCTCAATACCACTGAATTAGAATATAGTAGCATCTATCTAACTCATGCACTTTTTGGTGTCTGCCAAACTTGGATTGCACACGGAAAAAAAGAAAGTCCTCAAGAAATAACAGACTTCCTTATGAAGATGCTTGGTGATACAAATTGATACAAAAAGAGGAACACAACTGTGTTCCCTTTTATCTATACTCCGCCAGTAGGACTCGAACCTACGACATCATGATTAACAGTCATGCGCTACTACCAACTGAGCTATGGCGGATAAAATAGTCCGTACGGGATTCGAACCCGTGTTACCGCCGTGAAAAGGCGGTGTCTTAACCCCTTGACCAACGGACCTTCTATCTGTAGCAGATATAACCATTATATCAATTTCTTACTAATTGTCAATCACTTTTGAGATTTTTTCTCTAAAATATCTTTCAATTTTCTAATTTTTAACCTTGAAATAGGACAGCGATGATCTTCATAGAAAACAACTTCTAGATTCTTTCGGTCAATTTCTCTAATATTGCCTATATTTACCAAAAATGACTTATGAGGAGAATAAAATCGCTGAGTATGTTTGTCCTTTTCCTGAATATCTGTCATTGTTCCATAGAACTCTTTTGCAAAATTCTTACCAATAATGCGCAATTTATGAGAGACCCCTGTCGTTTCAATATACAAAATATCATGGTAAGGGATTTTTAAATCATTTCCCTTGTAATTGTAGTCAAAATAATCCACCACATCTTCATTTTCAAGTAACATACTCTTCGTGTAGAAAATATTTTGCTCAATTCTCTTCTTGAACATCTCATCATTGATATCCTTATCAACAAAATCTAGGGCTGATACCTGGTATTTATAGGTTAAAGTCGCAAACTCTGATCGACTGGTGATAAAGACGATAATAGCGTAAGGATTGTAATGACGAATGAGCTGAGCCACTTCAAATCCCTTTTTCTCAATTCCATGAATATCAATATCTAGGAAGTAAAGCTGATTTACTTCATCGTTTTCAATGTATTCTTCAAATTCACGGACTTTTCCCGTTGTCTTGTATGATATTGGAATATTCGATTCTTTCGAAATTTCATCCAATATTCTCTCTAGTCTCACTTGATGTTCAATAACATCTTCTAAAATTAAAACTTTCATTCAAATTCCCTCTTAAATCTAATGATTTGTCTAAATGTACTGCCTTCCATCTCTGTTTCTAAAATAATGTTGTTGTACTTATCCAGTAGCTCTTTCACATTATTTAATCCAACTCCGCGATTCCTTCCCTTAGTGGAGAATCCTAAAGCAAATAGATCTCCTGAAGGAGTCATCGTCATTTTACATGAATTCTGAATCACAATCACTGTTTCAGTTTCCATCTTAATAACTGCTACTTCCATCTGCTTTTTATAACTATCAGCCGATCCTTCGACAGCATTGTTCAATAAAATGCTCATGATACGCACTAAATCCAATAGTTCGATTGGGAGCTTGGTAATCGTATCTTTTACTTCCAGTGTAAACTCTACACCATTATTTCTAGCATAGATAATTGACTGAGCAACCAAACTTCGTAAAGCTGAATCTTCTATGTTGTTCAAATCAAAGTAAGTGTACTTATCTGAGCGCAGTTTGTGATTGGCTTTAACCAAAACTTCGTTGTAAACTCTGTCAATTTCCTGTAAATCACCACTGTCAATTGCCATATGCATGCTGACAAGCATCCCAGCATAGTCATGTCGAAAACCACGGATTTCATTATACAGACCGACAATTTCATCTGTGTAGTTTTGTAAATGTTTCTGTTCAAATTTCTTCTGCTTCAAAGCAATCTCTTTCTCTATTTGAACTTTATGCGAATTCATTGCAAAGAAGGTTAAAAGGAGAGAAATAAAGACGATAGATGATAAAATACTTCCAAAACTATTCAAATGTTTAATCGTACTTACCATATTTGAAACGAAAGATACAATATGGAGCAGTAGTAAGGCAAAAAATACTTTTTTCAAGAAAGGATAAAGGTAGTCCTTGTCAAAATAGGCTAGTTCCAAATGGAAATAATGAATGATTTTTAAGATAACAACATAAGTCAACACCGTTACAACGGAAAAGAATAGGTAATAATATTGTAAAACAAAATTGTCTCCTGTTATAGAGGAGAAAGTTACGGACAAAAAGTTATGAGTGCTCTCATATAAAAGAGATAGTAGTAAACTTAGAAATAGTCCTCTATCCCTCTCATACTGTTTCATCCATCGAAAATAAGAATATAAGAATAAAGGAAATAAAAATGTTTCAATCCCTAACCCATCTAAATTTAGAAGATAGAAGGGAAAATCAAATACTATGTCTGTTAGTAATGTATAAGCACCAAAAACGAAGAATTCTTTTCTATTTATTTGACCTTTACAAATTAAACGGTAACTATGACTAATAATTAAAAAATATAATATCAAATCTACTAATAAGAAAAAATCCATTCTGCTACTCCTTTATCTTCTTCTAAAGATATTAAAGAAATTAAAGGACTTTTCATTCATTTTCCTCATCTCCCCACCTTTAATCTTTTGCAAGTCTTTTTCCTTCAAGGCTACAAACTGTTCCAATTTAACTGTGTTTTTCATAATAAAATCTCCTAAAATGTTTTTTCTTGTAAGCTAACTTACAAAAACTATTATACAAAATGGAATTTCGTTTTAGATAAAATTCTCTCAACTGTCATTTTTTTCTCCCAAAGTGTACTTTTTTAAGAAAAAAGCCGGGAAAATTCCCAGCTTTGCTACTATATTGATCCCAGCAGGATTCGAACCTGCGACCGTTCGCTTAGAAGGCGAATGCTCTATCCAGCTGAGCTATGAGACCTAACACAATTATTCTACCAAAAATTCAATTAAAAGTCAATTTTCTATTTATGATAGGGGGATCCCTGCTGAATCGTAAAAGAGCGATAGATTTGTTCAACAAGAACTAGTCTCATTAACTGATGGGGCAAGGTTAGACGACCAAAACTGACAGAAAGATTGGCTCTCTTTTTTACATCCTGTGCTAACCCCAGACTCCCTCCAATGATAAAGGTAAGAGTAGAAAATCCTTTTATAGAAGCTTCTTCTAACCGCTTACTAAATTCTTCTGAAGAAAGTGTTTTCCCCTCAATGGCTAACACAATAACAAAATCACGATCACCAACTTTTGATAAAATTCTCTGACCTTCTATTTCTAAAATCTTTTGATTTTCTGACTCACTGGCCCTATCTGGTGTTTTTTCATCTGCTAACTCAATCATTTTAAGCTTAGCAAATCGAGAAATTCGTTTTGAATACTCTGCAATACCATCTTTTAAATACTTTTCTTTCAGTTTCCCAACTGTTACAACTTTAATTTTCATGACTCTATTCTAACATATTCTCTATTTTTTCACACCTTATTCACAAAACAAAAGGTTAAATTTCACCTAGAAAATCACAGATTTTTAAAAGTTATCCACAATCTGTGAAAAACTTTTATGTTTAAGTTATAATTAAGCTAGTCAGTTTATACTTTCAGTAATTCAAAAATATGGAGGCAAATATGAAACATTTAAAAACATTTTACAAAAAAGGGTTTCAATTATTAGTCGTTATCGTCATTAGCTTTTTTAGTGGAGCCTTGGGTAGTTTTTCAATAAACCAACTAACTCAAAAAAGTGGGGTAAGCAACTCCAACAACAATAGCACTATCACACAGACTGCCTATAAGAACGAAAATTCAACAACACAGGCTGTTAACAAAGTAAAAGATGCTGTTGTTTCAGTTATTACTTATTCAGCAAACAGACAAAATAGCGTATTTGGTAATGATGATACTGACACAGATTCTCAGCAAATCTCTAGTGAAGGATCTGGGGTTATTTATAAAAAGAATGACAAAGAAGCTTACATTGTCACCAATAATCACGTTATAAATGGCGCCAGCAAAGTAGATATTCGTTTGTCAGATGGAACTAAAGTACCTGGAGAAATTGTCGGAGCTGATACTTTCTCTGATATTGCTGTCGTCAAAATATCTTCAGAAAAAGTGACAACAGTAGCTGAGTTTGGTGATTCTAGCAAGTTAACCGTAGGAGAAACTGCCATTGCCATCGGTAGCCCGTTAGGTTCTGAATATGCTAATACTGTCACTCAGGGTATTGTATCTAGTCTCAATCGAAATGTATCTTTAAAATCTGAAGATGGACAAGCCATTTCTACAAAAGCCATCCAAACTGATACTGCTATTAACCCAGGTAACTCTGGTGGCCCACTAATCAATATTCAAGGACAAGTTATCGGAATTACCTCAAGTAAAATTGCCACAAATGGAGGCACATCTGTAGAAGGACTTGGTTTCGCAATTCCTGCAAATGATGCTATCAATATTATTGAACAGTTAGAAAAGAACGGAAAAGTGACTCGTCCAGCTTTGGGCATCCAAATGGTCAATCTCTCAAATATTAATACAAGTGATATTAGAAGACTGAATATTCCAAGCAATGTAACATCTGGTGTAGTTGTTCGTTCTGTGCAAAGTAATATGCCTGCCAATGGTCACCTTGAAAAATACGATGTTATTACAAAAGTAGATGACAAAGACATTGCTTCATCAACAGACTTACAAAGTGCTCTTTACAATCATTCTATCGGAGACACCATTAAAATAACTTACTATCGTAACGGTAAAGAAGAAACTACATCTATTAAACTTGACAAGAGTTCAGGTGATTTAGAATCTTAATTGACATCTATGTAAAGAAAGCTTTACATAAGAGAAAAGATGTGTTAGTGTAGAATCATGGAAAAATTTGAAATGATTTCTATTACAGATATACAAAAAAATCCCTATCAACCTCGAAAAGAATTTGATGGAGAAAAACTACATGAACTAGCACAGTCTATCAAAGAAAATGGGGTCATTCAACCGATTATTGTTCGTCAATCTCCTGTTATTGGTTATGAAATCCTTGCAGGAGAGAGACGCTATCGGGCTTCACTTTTAGCTGGTCTAAGGTCTATCCCAGCTGTTGTTAAACAGCTTTCAGATCAAGAGATGATGGTCCAGTCCATCATTGAAAATTTGCAAAGAGAAAATTTAAATCCAATAGAAGAAGCACGCGCCTATGAATCTCTTGTAGAGAAAGGATTTACCCATGCTGAAATTGCAGATAAAATGGGCAAGTCTCGTCCATATATCAGCAACTCCATTCGTTTGCTTTCCTTACCAGATGCTATCCTCTCAGAAGTAGAAAATGGCAAACTATCACAAGCCCATGCGCGTTCTCTAGTTGGGTTGAATAAGGAACAACAAGACTATTTCTTTCAACGAATTATAGAAGAAGACATTTCTGTAAGGAAGTTAGAAGCTCTTCTGACAGAGAAAAAACAAAAGAAACTGCAAAAAAATGATCATTTCATACAAAATGAAGAAGAACAGTTAAAAAAACTACTCGGATTAGATGTAGAGATTAAACTGTCTAAAAAAGATAGTGGAAAAATCATTATTTCTTTTTCAAATCAAGAAGAATACAGTAGAATTATCAACAGCCTGAAATAAGGCTGTTCTTTTATTTTTTTATCTCACAAGGTTATCCACTATTTTTTTCAATAAAAAGCTTAATAAATCAATAGTTTCTGATTTTATCCCCAACTTGTGGATAAAACTTGGTAACATTGTGGATTATTTTTCACAGCTTGTGGAAAATTCTTGTTCTCTATGGTAAAATAGGTCTAGTATTAAACTTTTAATAGTAAAGGAGGAGAAAGGATTGAAAGAAAAACAATTTTGGAATCGTATATTAGAATTTGCTCAAGAAAGACTGACTCGATCCATGTATGATTTCTATGCTATTCAAGCTGAACTTATCAAGGTAGAGGAAAATGTTGCCACTATATTTTTACCACGATCTGAAATGGAAATGGTCTGGGAAAAACAACTAAAAGATATTATTGTAGTTGCTGGATTTGAAATTTATGATGCTGAAATAACTCCCCACTATATTTTCACTAAACCTCAAGATACGACTATCTCACAAGTTGAAGAAGCTACAAATTCAACTCTTTATGACTATAGTCCAAAGTTAGCATCTATTCCTTATTCGGATACTGGGTTAAAAGAAAAGTATACTTTTGATAATTTTATTCAAGGGGATGGAAATGTTTGGGCAGTATCAGCCGCTTTGGCTGTCTCTGAAGATTTAGCTCTGACCTATAACCCTCTTTTTATCTATGGAGGACCTGGGCTTGGTAAGACTCACCTGTTAAACGCTATTGGAAATGAAATTCTAAAAAATATTCCAAATGCGCGTGTCAAATACATACCTGCTGAAAGCTTTATTAATGACTTTCTTGATCACTTAAGGCTTGGGGAAATGGAAAAATTTAAAAAAACCTATCGTAGTCTTGATCTTTTGTTAATCGATGATATCCAGTCACTCAGCGGAAAAAAAGTCGCAACTCAGGAAGAATTTTTCAATACCTTTAACGCCCTTCATGACAAGCAAAAACAGATTGTCCTAACCAGTGATCGAAGTCCAAAACATCTAGAAGGTCTCGAGGAGAGGCTTGTCACGCGCTTTAGTTGGGGATTGACACAAACTATCACACCCCCTGACTTTGAAACACGTATTGCCATTTTACAAAGTAAAACGGAACATTTAGGCTACAATTTCCAAAGTGATACTCTAGAATACCTAGCTGGGCAATTTGATTCAAATGTTCGAGATCTTGAGGGAGCCATCAACGACATCACTTTAATTGCCAGAGTAAAAAAAATCAAGGATATCACTATTGATATTGCTGCAGAAGCTATTAGAGCTCGCAAACAAGATGTTAGCCAAATGCTCGTCATCCCAATTAATAAAATCCAAAATGAAGTTGGTAACTTTTATGGTGTTAGTGTCAAAGAAATGAAGGGAAGCAGGCGCCTTCAAAATATCGTTTTGGCCCGTCAAGTAGCCATGTATTTATCTAGAGAACTAACAGATAATAGTCTTCCAAAAATTGGGAAGGAATTTGGTGGAAAAGATCATACAACAGTCATTCATGCCCATGCAAAAATTAAATCTTTGATTGATGAAGACGATAATTTACGTTTAGAAATTGAATCAATCAAAAAGAAAATTAAATAACTTGTGGATAACTTTTACGTTATTATCTTTTTTATCCACATTTTTTAAACAAGCCAAAAAACTTGATATGACTTGTTTAAAGTCTGTTTTCCACAGATTTCACAGACTCTATTATTACTATTATCCTTCTAATACTAAAAATAAATAAAGGAGAATCCATGATTCATTTTTCAATTAATAAAAATTTATTTCTACAATCATTAAATATTACTAAGAGAGCTATTAGTTCTAAAAATGCTATTCCTATTTTATCAACCGTCAAAATTGACGTAACCAATGAAGGTGTTACTTTAATTGGTTCAAATGGTCAAATTTCAATTGAAAATTTTATTTCTCAAAAAAATGAAGATGCTGGTCTATTAATTACTTCTTTAGGTTCGATCCTTCTTGAAGCTTCTTTCTTTATCAATGTGGTATCTAGTCTACCTGATGTGACTCTTGATTTTAAAGAAATTGAACAAAATCAAATTGTTTTAACCAGTGGAAAATCAGAAATTACCCTAAAAGGAAAAGATAGCGAACAATACCCACGAATCCAAGAAATTTCAGCAAGCACTCCTTTGGTTCTTGAAACAAAATTGCTCAAGAAAATTATCAATGAAACAGCTTTTGCTGCAAGTACACAAGAAAGTCGTCCAATTTTAACAGGTGTTCATTTTGTATTGAGTCAGCATAAGGAGCTAAAAACAGTGGCAACAGACTCTCATCGTCTAAGCCAGAAAAAATTAACGCTTGAGAAAAATAGTGATGATTTTGATGTCGTAATTCCTAGCCGTTCTCTACGCGAATTTTCAGCGGTATTTACAGATGATATTGAAACTGTAGAGATTTTCTTTGCTAACAATCAAATCCTCTTTAGAAGCGAAAATATTAGCTTCTACACACGTTTGTTAGAAGGAAACTATCCTGACACAGATCGTTTGATTCCAACAGACTTTAACACTACTATTACTTTTGATGTGGTAAACTTACGTCAGTCAATGGAGCGTGCTCGCCTTTTATCAAGTGCGACTCAAAATGGTACTGTGAAGCTTGAAATTAAAGGTGGTATTGTTAGCGCCCATGTTCATTCTCCAGAAGTTGGTAAAGTAAACGAAGAAATCGATACTGATCAGGTGACTGGTGAAGATTTGACTATTAGTTTCAATCCAACTTACTTGATTGATTCTCTTAAAGCTTTAAATAGCGAAAAAGTGACCATTAGCTTTATCTCAGCTGTTCGTCCATTTACTCTTGTGCCAGCAGACACTGATGAGGACTTCATGCAGCTCATTACACCAGTTCGTACAAATTAAGGCTCTTTGTCAACTGTAGTGGGTTGATGAAAAGCTAAGCTCGAGAAAGGACAAATTTCGTCCTTTCTTTTTTGATG